>CAYHSI010000228.1:0-3751 GCA_964359225.1 uncultured Anaerolineaceae bacterium | reverse complement strand
TCGAGCCGGGGACTTGCCCGGAACCTCCCGAAGGGCTGCCGACTGCCGAGCGGCGAACACCGATGGCGACGACGCGGCCGTCCGGCAGGAGGAGGGCGGTGTGATCCGGGTGATCGCCGATGGGAGGCGTTTGGCCCGGTAGTGGCGCCTCGGGCAATGGACAGGGTTCAACCGAGGCGCGGTTAGGCTGGACGAACTGACCGGTGGCCCGCCATTGGCCGGTCGCCGGGTTGTAAAGTTGAGGCGGTTCCCAGGTGCACAGCACTTCACCGGTGAACAACAAGACGGCCGGGCCGAAACCTCCGGCGCGCAGCATCGAACCCGTCATCGTCGACTGCCGAGTGCGCGGGTCGAGGATCTCGCAGGAGGCTGTGCGTACGGCCTTAGGCTGCTGTCCGCCGCCGAAGAGCAGCAGGCGCCCGTCGGCCAGGCGCGCCAGGCCCGGATACCAGCGCGGCTCTCTCAGGTCCGGCCAGTTCTCCCAGGTGTTGGTGTAGGGATCATAGGCCTTCACCGTCTTGACGGCCCGCTCTGAGTCGGTGAAGTTCCCGGCGTCGTCCACTGTCCCGCCGCCGACGAGCAAGAGGCGACCGTCGAGCAGGTGGGTGGGCATGTGACACCCCTGCTCGGATGTCGAAGAGGCAGCTGGCGTCGCGATGCCCGTGGCCGGATCGAACACAATCGGGTCGGTAGCGTCGTGGCAATAGAAGATGCGGCCGTCGGACAGGAGCGAGCCGGAGTTGCTACCGCCGAATGTTTCTGGAGCCGTACTGCCAACGACGGCCCACGCGCCAGGCTGGGTGTCAGGGCCGAGGGTGAAATTGTGGATCGCGCCCGATCTGCTGACGCTAAGGGTTACCTCTGCGTATTCGCGGCCCCGGGCGCATGCGCCCAGCTGGTAGGTGCCCGACGGGATGGCTTCGACGATGTATTGGCCCGCGTTGTCAGTACGCGCCTCGCGGAAGTAGGCGAGGTCGGCCGTGAACAGGGTGACCCGCCCGTTGGCCACCGGCGTGCCGTCGCTGGTGAGAACCTGACCGCTGACCTGAGCTTCAGGGCGAGCGCGGCCGCGCAAGATGGCTCGAGCGGCAATCGCGAGTGCCGCAATACCGCTGCCAAAGAGAAACTGCCGGCGGGTGATCATGGTCGCCTTCGCTGGGTCAGTACGCCGGCATCACGGACCGGCCCTTCCACTCATTATCAAGGCGAGACGAAGTCGAAGGGGTTCACCTTGCCGTAGGCGTCATGCTGCATTTCGAAATGTAGGTGCGACCCGGTGGAGTTCCCCGTCGATCCAACTCCTCCAATCACGTTTCCCTGGAACACCGCCTGTCCGCAGACCACGTCAACGGTGTTCATGTGCCCGTACAGCGTCTGCCAGCCGTCGCCGTGGTCAATCACCACCATCAGCCCGTAGCCATAGTCGCTCCAGCCGGCATAGACCACGACCCCGCTGGCGGAGGTGTAGATGGCGTTGCCGGTGCTCCCAGCGATGTCGATTCCTGGATGGTAACTGGTGAATGGCGTCCCCGAAAGGTACTCGGCAGTGGTGGGCCAGATGAAGAAGCCTTCGCCGATCGGCCCATCGGACACCGACCCGCAGGCTCCCGGCCCGGCGAGCCTGGCCACCGCCGGGTTCGCGCGGGTGATGCGCGGCGCGCGCCAGCTCACAAACTCGCGGCGGCCTCCCGGAATAACCAGGCCGGTCCCCGGTTCGATCGGTGGGTTGGCAAGATCGAGGTCCTGCGGCAAGCCGTTGCCCGGCCAGTCAATGATATCCTGCGCAGTGACGCCAAAGAAAGCCGCCACCGAGTTTAGCCCATCTAACCCGTTCCATTCGTAATAGGTCCCATCTACAGGCAGGATATTCAGGTCTTGGCCCGGCCGCAGGCTGTGGGGATTGTCCTGCAAGAGATCAAAGTTCCCCCACAGCACGGTCTCGGGCTTCAACCCGAACCTGTCCGCGATACCGAAGAGGGTATCTCCCTGCTGGACCTGATACTTGATGATCACGATGCGAGGTCGCTCGAGGATGGTTGTCTGGATCTGCGGGCGCCTGGAGATCGCGCCCCTCGAATCCAGTGCTTCTGGGAACGGAGGTAGATCGATGAGCCGGAAATCGGGGTCACCCGCTCTCGAATTCCCCTCTTCAGCCGCACCAGCTGTCGTAGATGTCTCGCGCGGATCCGCCTCTATCTTCTCCCAGTTGCGCCATATACCCAGGGCGAGCAGGGCAACCACACCGAGCGCGCCGAAAGCCCCGATGGGGTGCCGCGTTAGGTAGCCCAGCCGGCGAGCCCTGAAATAGTGCGGGATCTGTTCGATGAGGGCGGCCTCTCGAGGATCTTGGGACGCGAATACCCACGACCAAGTGGCCAGTGTAGCCCGCGGCACCTAGGTGATCGAGGGCCGTCTCGCCGCCTGAGGGATAGGCGATTTGGCGCTTACTCAGGCCCGGCACCTGCGCTAGCCTCAGCTTCGTAGGCACCGGTGCGTAATGCCTATTAATGAAAGGAGAACGTGCGGCGGCGAAAACGGTTCCTGCTACCTGCCGTGGCCGGACTTGCCGGCGCGCTGTTGCTGACCGGGCTGTACTTCGCCATTGTCTCGCTGGCAGAGAGCCCCTCGCATGCGGTGCAACTCTTCTGGGAAGACCGGGCCATCGTGCTCCCCATCATCCTGGGATTCGGGGTGCAAGTGGCCTTGTATACGGTGCTCAAGAAGCGCCTCTTCGTACCGGTCGCCCACCCGGGTCCAAGTGGCGCACTCACCGGGGCCAGCGGTGGGATGTCCGCCGCGGCGATGGTGGCCTGCTGCGCGCACCACGTCACCGATGTGCTGCCACTAGTCGGGCTTACCGCGGCGGCGACCTTGCTGGCCGAGTACCGAATCCCCTTCATGCTGGTCGGGCTGGGGACCACGATCTCCGGCATCGTCGTCATGTTGCTGATTCTGTGGCGGGAGCGGAAAAAGGCCTTGGGTATGGCGCTGGCAGTCTCGGAGGCCACATGATCACTAGCGAGCAATTGGGGAATAGGACGGGATGCGTGGCATGGTCGGGGCCACGGAGCGGGTCAACCGATCGGCGGCCGGGGCTCTTCGCCCTTGGCACACTCGTCCTGGTGGGCTCCCTGCTGACCGCATGCGCGGGCGAGCCGACAATCGCTCCAGCGCCGATCCCCAGTCCAGTGCCCCAAGCAGGTGTCACAGCGCCCGCCCCATCTCCCGTGCAAGACCTCGCACGTGTGGATTCGCAAGGTACGGTCGAGTTCGTCGTAACCCCACGGTCCTGGACTCGCGAGGCCAACGGCACGCTCGAGTTCGAGATCAGCATGGACACCCACTCCGTCGATCTCTCTATGGATCTGGCGGAGCTTTCTACACTGCAAACGGATCTGGGAGCTTCGGTCGCGGCGCTGGACTGGACGGGCGGCAGCGGGCACCATGTGGAGGGCGTGCTGCGTTTCCCTGCCGTTGGCTCGACGGGGCCGGCGGTCCTCGAGGGCGCGGGGCTGCTCATCCTCACGATCCGGGATGTCGATGCCCCGACGCGGATTTTCCAGTGGGAAATCGCCTCCCTGCCGTGATCTTTTCAAAAGCCAGCGGATGACCGAGAGAACCCGGAAGGGAACGAATTTGACGTCAGGGATCACCTTTCTTGGTGCGACCGGCATGGTCACCGGCTCGCGTACCCTGTTGGAGACGGCCGGCCGGCGCTATCTCGTGGACTGCGGACTCTTCCAGGGCGGGC
>CAYHSI010000227.1:0-3751 GCA_964359225.1 uncultured Anaerolineaceae bacterium | reverse complement strand
CCCCCGCGGGGGTTGCCGCGCCCGCTGGCGCTGCAGCCGGCCAGGATCCCCAGCAGCCAGAGCGCCTTGTATTTCCAGGTGATCTTCCAGGGCCTTGTCAGTACCGCTCCGATTTCCATGCTCGGCCTCCGAGTAATAAGCCCATCCTAATGGTGCATCCAGAGATCGCACGATTGGCGAGAGCGTAGGCTCAACACGCGGGCAGTGCCCTAGCTCGTTCCCTCAGACTTCCTGTCCCTGCTGTACGCGATGAGATTCGCGATGAATGCTCCGAGTGCCAGGAGGGCACCAATCACGGCGTAAACCAGGGCTTTGAGGGTTGTGGAATTGTAAGTTACGAAAGGGTCGCTCAGATAATCGCCGGCGAGGTAAGCAAGAAGAATCAGAATTGCTGTGTTCCCGATAAAGACTCGTGCCGGATAGCTCGAAGATGACCCAGCTGTGTAGATCAAGGCCTTGAATTTCTGGGTCGGGTAAATCAGACCAAATGCCACCGCGAGTCCAACCATCAACCATCCCAGATTCTCTCCCCCCAAAACTAACATGACTCCTCCGGCCCCGCCCAGCCAAAGGACTAGAATGAGAAACCCCAAACCGGAGACCCTGGCAAACGTTGGTCGGGTTTGTATTCCGACCTTCCGGTGATTGTCCATGGCTATGCCTCCGGCTCAAGACTGCCCTGATAGGTTGCCAAATCGTGCTCAGAAATCATCGAAGAAGGCTCCACCTGCATCTCCTGGAACTTGTCGCTGGCACTTTCGTTTAGCCCGCCCTCCTTGTCAAGCTCATGGTCAGCCTGCATATAATCCCAAATCGCTTTCCCGGCTGCGACACCTGCCACGCCGAGGCCGACAACGAAGCCTACACAGGATGCTCCGAAGGTGATCTCGCCTGCAACAACGCACTTCGCAGCTTCCCATGCAAGCGCGCCAGCTACCACCCCGCCTGCGGCGAATCCTCCCGCCCACCAGCCGCTCTCCGCCTTCTTCTCAATCATCGCGTCGCGTTGGGCAACAATGAAAACGAAATCGCGGAGTACCGACGAATCTGTGACGGCCTTCAGCTCGATCCCAGGGTACTGGCTTTCAGGACATTCATCCTCGCACAGACCCCAAACGTAGTATTCGTTTGAGCCCGGGATGGCGCAGAACCCGAATTGATTGTCACCACCCATCGGCTGTTCGCAATCAAGCTCATCCGCACCCTCAAAAGGCACAGGAGTAGGCGGTCGCGGAGAGGGGGTTGGAGCAATTGGCACCGGGCTTGGCGCCGGAGTAGTGATCAGGATGTTTGGCTGGAAAGCTTGTGGTGGAACCGTCGGCCACGCGATGGGTGTGATCGAAGACTGGAATTCGCAGCCTACAAGTGCGAATACTAGCAGGGATAGCACGGCCCCTTTGGAATAGTGCAGGGCCTTACCTACCGTCGACCTCGCTGCCAGCTCGCTACCCTCCCCTAACAGCAATTCTCCACACAGGCGAAGCCATCGGCCAAATCAAAGGGGATTGTACGCCCTTCCGGTTCACTTCAACCGTTTGAGATCGAACCCCGGAGTAGGAGTAGCACATTGACTGCCTTGTCCGCCTAGGCACTGGCCTGCGGTATCCCCGTTACCGGAGTACCAAATACTTTAAGGTTTCCTCACCCCCGCGGGGGTTGGCGCGCCCAACCCCCCGTGCTAGAATCCGCGCCCCTACCCGGACATCTGTGGGGGTCAGCCGGCAGCGCCAGAACATATCGGCTGGAACAGCTGTTCGGGGCGGAAAGCGCCAATGCAATGTCCGTACTGCCACGGCACGCAAATCCGGGTGATCGACACGACCCACGATGCCAAAGGCGGCGTGCGGCGGCGGCGGGTCTGCAAGACCTGCAAGAATCGGTTCAGCAGCTACGAGCGGGCGATCCTGACCGCCCCGCTGCTGGTCAAAGCCGATAACAGTCGAGAAGAGTTCGACCGGGATAAGTTGGCGTATGGCATTCGGATCGCCTGCGCCAAGCGGCCGGTGTCGGCCGCAGATATAGACAGACTGGTGGGGGAAGTCGAATCGAGGCTGCAGTCTTTGGGGAAGCCGGAGGTCCCATCCCGGGTGGTCGGCGATCTGGTAATTGGCGGTCTGAAAGAGCTCGATCACATCGCATACATTCGCTACGCGATCGTGTATCTGGGCCTGGACGACCTGCAGGCCATCCGAAATGAGATCGACACGCTCCTAGAGTCAACCTAACACAACCGAGTCACCTCGCTCAGAGCTGAGCCGCTCTTGCCCGGTCAGGCACGCCGAGCCCGACCGCAGTCTTGAGTTCACCTCTGTGCCCGTTCCAGTAAGCAGGAGAGGAACGACCCAGGAGGGCGCTATGCTGGAAACAACGGATCCCGAAGTACGGGTCCAGGCCGAGGATTTGCGCCTGGCGCCGACCCCGGCCCTGCCGGAGGGTCTGCCCGCGATCCAGCTCAGTGACAACGCCCGCACGGTGCTCACCAAGCGCTACCTCCGGCGCCGGCCGGATGGCGAGCCGGGCGAGAGCATCGAGGGCATGTTCTGGCGGGTGGCCTACCACGTCGCCGCGCCGGAGGCCGACTTCGGCGGCGACCAGTTGGCGGTGGCCCGCGAGTTCTACAAGCTGCTCGTCACCAAACGCTTTTTTCCTAACTCACCCACCTTCACCGGGGCCGGTACGCCGCTCGGCCAGCTGGCGGCCTGCTTCGTGCTGCCGATCGACGACGACATGGGGCGCGACTCTTCCGGCATCTTCCAGACTCTGCGCGACGCGGCCCTGATCCAGCAGACCGGCGGCGGCAACGGGTTTGCCTTCAGCCGGCTGCGCCACAAGGGTTCATTGGTCAAGTCCTCCGCCGGGGTCGCCACCGGCCCGGTCGGATTCCTGCGGGTGTACGACAAGGCCTTCGGCGAGATCGCCCAGGGCGGCACCCGCCGCGGCGCCAACATGGCCGTGCTGCGGGTGGACCATCCCGACATCCGCGAGTTCATCACCTGCAAGGTCGACGAGAACCAGATCACCAACTTCAACATCTCGGTCGGCGCGACCGATGCCTTCATGCGGGCCGTGCGCGACGACACGACCTATGACCTGGTCGCCCCGCACACCGGCGAGGTGGTCGAGACCGTGCGGGCCCGCGAGATCTTCGACCTGATGCTCGAGCACGCCCACCACAACGGCGAGCCGGGCATCCTGTTCCTGGACGCCGCCAACCGCAGCAACCCGGTCCCGCACTTGTATGAACTCGAGGCGACCAACCCCTGCGGCGAGCAGTGGCTGGGCCCCTACGAAAACTGCTGCCTGGGCTCGATCAACCTGGCCGAGCACTGCGGCCCGAGCGGGGCGGTCGATTGGGCGGCGCTCGAGCACAGCATTGTCGTGAGCACCCGCTTCCTGGACGATGTGGTGAGCGCCAACGCCTACGTGCCGGCCGTGCCGAATCTGCGGATCGCGGCCGACCGGGCCCGCCGGATCGGCCTGGGGTTCATGGGGCTGGGCGACCTGATGTACAACGTCGGCGTGCGCTACGGCTCCGAGGAGGCCCAGGAGTTCGCGGCCCAGGTGATGGAGTTCGTGCGCTTTCATTCCATGCGGACCAGCATCGAGCTGGCCGAGCAGCGTGGCCCGTTCGAAGCGATCACCGGCAGCATCTACGATCCGGCCGATCTCAAGTGGTCGCCACCGACCCCGATCGCGTCCTACCGGCGGCATTTCGGCCGGCCCGACCTGGACTGGAACGAGATCACTGTGG
>CAYHSI010000226.1:0-3753 GCA_964359225.1 uncultured Anaerolineaceae bacterium | reverse complement strand
GCCAGGCCCACTTTCCCGTTGTAGCTCTCCGGGGATAAGACAACGGCTGGGCGACGGCCCGCCTGCTCGTGCCCAGCCTGGGGAGTTAGCGATACCCAAACCGAGTTGCCCCGGTCCGGAACATACCGCCTCTTCCTTAGCACGCCTCATTCCCCACGGCCGGTCCCGAGCGCACCTCTCGGTGAAGACTATCCGGAGTGATCCCTTGGAGGAGTTCGCCTAGCCTAATCGACGCGGTCTGTGACCGAGACACGATCAGCTTGCCTTCTTCCATGGACAGTTCAACGGCGGTGTCGGGTTGCAGACCAACTTTATCGGCAAAGGGTTTCGGAATTCTCAGCGCAAGGCTATTGCCCCATTTCTGCACTTTGGTTCTCATCGCATGACCTCCGCAGTATCTACAAAGAAGATGCCACAATTGCGGAGCCTGTCAATACGGGATTTGAGTCAACGCGGGCACACGGAGCTCTGCGAGGGAGAGTGTAGGGCCTGGTGTGCCGCTGCCAGGGGGTCAGTCTAACTAGCGAGAAAAGCTAGGGCACCCACGATGTTGGGAATGACAATTAGCGCTAGAAGGGCTAAGCCCATGGTAAAGGCCCGCGACCCCAACCGATGCTCTGCTGTACCCGGTTGAGAGCGATTTCGGGCGAAGCGACTGAGTGCGACCGTAGGTACTGCCGCCAGTAGTGCGCCTAGTTCGCCGACGAGAGGCAGTGGACTCAGGCCACCCATCTCACGTCCAGCTGCGGCAAACGGGACCCATGAGTAGGACAACAACCAGAGTGGGACTCCGACGATTGCGCAACCGATGGCCGCTCTCGCTAAGTTCACAATAGCCTCCGCAACTCTATACCTACTCCAACTAACCGATTGGATTGATTCTGTCAGTTACGGCCCGGCGATTGCCTCGAGGCAGCCCTGGGTTGCTGCAGCAGATCAGGGTGCGAACCATCGTTGGAGGAGAAGTTGGATCAATAAGAGCACAATTGGCAGGGCCAATGCGGATAGGATCCCCCCGAGCGTGCCAGCTCGCCATGGCCAGGTCGGGATCTTGTCGACTACTGCATGCTCAGCGGCCAGTGCGGCGAAGGCGTCCTTGACCTCAGCTATCCTGGTAAGGTCATCCTCGTCGAGATGGCGGTGCAGCCGTCGACTGGCCGACTCGACCCGTGAACTGATATCCGCTAGAAGGCTCCTTTTCTCGGCCGCCAGGCGCTTATGAACCCTCCACAAGGGCAAGACAAATGCGGCTAAGGCCAACCCAATTTGGAAAACCGACAGAAGGATCATAGGGATGGGATTCAACTGTGAGGGAAAGAACAGAAGCGTGGTGCTGAGCAAGAAAATCCAGGCCACGCCAGTTTGTGCGGTCAGGCGCGAGAAGGCATAGACCGGGTCCAGTCGAAACAGGTCGAAGGTGGAAACTTTCGCCACAGTTTGACTGACAAGCCGGAGCTGGCGAATGGTGTGATAGTAGATCGTGCTGCCTGTGATGAAAGCGAACAGGCCTACCACAAAGCCAACTGTCAAAGCCAAAGGACCAACTGAGTAGAGCTCGGTCCAAGCGGGGCCAAGGACATAGGAAAGGACGGCATAGGTGGCCGACCATAACAATCCGCTGATGATGACAGGGCGCGACGGCATCGTCGTGAATTCATATTCGAGCTGTCGCAGTCCTTCGTCATCGACTTTCAGGAGCGGGCGGAACTCCCTAATTGCAGCGAGGGACACAGCATCTAAGTAAGTGATGGCGGCGAGGGGCCCCCAGGACCAGAGCGGAAAGCTCAAGGTAAGTCGCTCGAACTGGAATGGAGGCACCCAACCATCGACCCAACTTAGAACGTGAATGATGGCGACCTCGACGATGGAAAGCGCAAGATAGACGAGCCAGTACGGCATGGGCAAGCGCTCGACAGTCGCAAGCAGACGGTCGATCCAGCTGGCCTTGTACGCGATAGCCTCGCTAACATCTGATGTGGGAGTGTGGGGTCTGTTCGCTGGGATTCGGGCTGGCACAATTCCTCCGGATCGTCGGTCGATTTGTCGATTCTATCGTTGAGCGGTCTAGCGGCGCCGCTGAGCTACTGCGAGCATGAAATCGGGCCGTGGCGGCGTCCGTGCATCCTGCCTGCACCAGGGCCGCAGGCACAGGTGAGAGCGAAGCGATCAGGGCTCGAGCGAGGGGTTAGCGGGCCGCATGAGCTAGGCTCTTCGGCAGCGAAGCCTGGTTTCCATTCGGTTACTCAACCAGATCTTCGATCCGAGTTCCCTTCCCCTCAATAAGGCTCTCTCTAGCCTCGGCAATCCGCCTGAGGAATCTCGGATCGTGTTCCAATCTATACTCAAACCAATCGTCCTCGGAAGCAAAGCCGATTAGCACGCCGGCAGGTTTCCCATGGCGGGTGATCACGATGCTTTCCTTGTTCGCGAGCTTCAAGTACTTCGAGAGCTGGTCCTTGACCTCTGAAAGCGGTACTCGCTTCATAGCTCTCCTCCGAATTGATCGAGCCATTGACTCGCCTTAGACTTGGGTACGACGGCAAGAATCTCAACTGTGTCTTCGCTTACATCATAGAACACTCTGATATCACCGATCCGCAGGCGATATTGAGGTCGGTCGATCTCACGGAGCTGCTTGATGCTGCTCCGGCTCAGCTTCTCCGGTTCATACCTTAGATGCCGATCAATGGCATCGCGAACCGTGGATCGTTCCCTGGAGGACAGCCTTTGAAGATCATGGACGGCTTCTGGCGCAAGGATGATCTCATATCTCATTCTGGCTAGTGTAGGGCTATATTCTAGCCAGAATTGGCCGGATTGTCAATCCGCCTTGACGGAGACAGCGGCCTGCTAGCTATTGATTCTATGCACAACCTTCCCCATATCCGCCGCGAGCACCTCATCTCCGCAAAGCTGCCCGACAGGACACTCACGATCCCACGCCGCGCGCATTACGCCCACAGTACCGAGCAGCCAGTACCTTTGGGGGTAGCCATCAAGCTGGGTGCGGCCCGGGTCAGCTTCGAATCCGCGCGCCCTTCGGGTCGTAGAGCACATCCGCCGCGACGGTGGCTCGGACGCGCTGACCAAATGCCTCGACCTCGAGCGGAGTGTTGAGCTGGGTAAGTTCCAGCGGCAGGTAGACATAGCCGATATAGCTGCCGACGGTGTAGCCGTAGCCGCCGCTGCGCAGCCGCCCCACCAGGCGCCCATCGGCGTAAACGGCCTCGCCCCCATAGATCACAATGCTCTGAGCCGCGATCGTCACCGTGCACAGTTTTCGTTGGATTCCCTCGGCATTGATCCGCCGCAGCGCTTCCCGGCCGAGGAAGTCGCCTTTCTCTAAACGGACGCAGAACCCCAGCCCGGCGGAGTACGGGTCGTCGGAAGGGGTCATGTCCACGCTCCAATAGCGGTACCCCTTCTCGAGCCGCAATGAATCGATGGCTTTGTAGCCGACGGCCCGAATCCCATGGGGCCGCCCCGCTTGCCAAAGAGCGTCCCAGACCGCGAGCGCGCCCGGCGAAGCGATGTAGAGTTCCCAGCCCAGTTCTCCGACATAGGTCACCCGCTGGGCGAGCACCTCCTGGCCGGCGATCTGGATCGGGTGGGTCCGCATGTACGGCAGCGCCTGGTTTGACACATCGTCGGCGGTGCAGGCCTGCAGCAGGTCGCGGGCCCGGGGGCCCCAGAGACCGATCGTGACGAACGGCTCGCTGCCCTCCTGCACCTGCCCCGATCCATCCGAGGGCA
>CAYHSI010000225.1:0-3772 GCA_964359225.1 uncultured Anaerolineaceae bacterium | reverse complement strand
TGAGATCCATTTGCTCACGGGCGATCCGGCGCAGGGTCCCCCCGATCCGGCGGGCTGGCAGGATGAACAGGGGAAGGATGGCAACGCTCAAGAGGGTCAAACGCCAATCCAAAGCAATCATGATCGCCAAGGTGGCGACTAGCGCCACCGAGTCGCTAACCAGAGTCACGAAAGTCCCGGTCACCGCCCGCTGCGCGCCGACCACGTCGTTGTTCAAGCGGGACATAAGTTCGCCCACCTGAGTGTGGGTGTAGAAACGCAAACTCATTCGCTGCAAGTGGGCGTAAACCGCGCTACGCAGGTCGAAGATCAATCCCTCTCCAACAGTCGAACTTGCGTAGCGCTGGGCCACCCCAAGCACACCATTGATTAGGGGTACCCCGACCATCCCGAGCGCCAACAGATTCAGCCGGCTGGCGAGCCGCTGAGGAATTGCCGTATCCAGCAGATCGCGGATTAAGAGCGGCGGCAGGAGGCTGAGCAGCGAGATCCCCATGATGGTGAGCAAGATCACTGTCACCCAGCGCCAATAGGGCCGGGCAAAACGCACGACCCGCCGCAGCAGGCCGCGGCTGATCTGCGGCCGATCTTGTTCTTCGTCAAAGCGGATGAAAGAAAACCAGTTCCCGCCGCCTCCGCCGTGGATGAACACTCGATCTCCCTAACCCCTAGACTGGGTTGGCATTATACCTACCTGAGTACCAGGCGGCCCGAACACTTGTTTCCGCTAGATGTGGGGGAAGGAAGTCCTATTTCCCGCACACCTCTACGAGGGGTACTATGACCGCGGGCCGGGGGAGGACTTCCATATGGTAACGCTGAACTCTGCGCTGCGTATTTCCAATTCCACCAAGACGGAGCTTGATCAGCTGGTACAGAAGGTCGCTAAACGCATCGCACAGGCGTCGAACTTCCTTGATGTACGGGCCACCCCTCAGGATTGGCCCGCCGGACCGCCCGACCCGCTCAACGGGGTCCGGCCACACGTGTCTGCCTTGGAGTGGAAATCAATGAAGTGGCGCGAAGCATTCTGGTACGTGCTGAACAAGGATGGCTTGTCGTCCAATCTGTCCAAGGAGGTCTGCGACTCGATTTCCCGAAGAGCCCGCGACGGCGAAGGGTCGTTCTATCTGGTGGCCCCGATCTCGATGGCCGCCAAGGCCAAGGATTGGGCGGACCGCCACCAGATCCGGGTCACCAGTTTCTGGGTTTTCAGCGGCTGAGGGGCGCGGTCACCCGCCGGCAGACGAGCTCACAGCTCTTTCAGCATGTAGGTCTCGCCCAGGCGGTAGCCCAACTTGCGGTAGTACCCCCGAGTTCCCAAGGCCGAGATGACCGCCATCCGGCGGTAGCCCCGGCGCCCCGCCTGATCCTCCGCGGTCTTCATCAAGCGCATTCCAAGGCCGATATGCTGAGCCGCTCCGTTCTGGTCGGACCCGACCTCGAGGGACTGGCCGTAGACGTGCAGCTCGCGAACCAGTGCGGCCCCCGGCAAATCCGCCAGGCCGACCCCAGCTGAGTCGAGCGCCGGCAAGCTGAGCCGTAGGAACCCCGCCAGGCGATCTTCTTCGGTCACGAATGAGAGGAAGTGCTCTTCCGCCCCGCCAGCGGCATAGACCAGGTCTTGGAGGACCAGCCGGGCCGGATCCACGTTCAAGCCTCGTATCTCCCGACAGCGGACGCACCGGCAGGGGGTGCCGCGCCGCCGCAGCTCTGCCTGCACGTCTTGGCGCAGGCTGGTCCGCCTATTTCCCTCCACTACATTAGTCGAGGGAATGTCCCGGATCACCCGGTTGACCCGGCAGTAGCCGGGGATCGTCGGCTTGATCTCGGCGATCAGATCGATCAGCTGCTCGGTCGTGTAGGGGCGGTATTCCCCGCGCAGCCAATACTCATATAGCTCGGCATTGGCCAGCAGCTGGCAGGGATAGATCTTGATCTCGTCCGGCCGCAGGTCTGGGTCGGCCCACAGCCGGGCAAAATCCACCCGATCCGACTCCAGGGTGGCCCCGAGCAAGTTGGGCATCCAATGCAGGACAAACTTGAAGCCCGCCGCTCGCAACAAGCGGGCTGCAGCCCGGGTTTGCTCCACCGTGTGGCCGCGGGCGTTCAGGCTAAGGATCCGGTCATCCAGGCTCTGCGCCCCGAGCTGAACTTTTGTTACCCCCAGCGCCCGCAGGTGGAGCAACTCGGGCAGGTCGATATGGTCCGGCCGAGTCTCGATGACCAGGCCCACGTTTCGATGGGCGGCATTCTCATTAGCGGCCTGGGCCTCGCTCAGTGAGCTTGCCTCAAAACCATTCAGACCGTCCAGACAGCGCCGGACGAACCACTCCTGGTAATCCACCCGGTAGGCGCTCCACGTGCCTCCGAGGATCAACAGCTCGATCTTGTCCGTGGGATGCCCAATGGCTTCCAGCGCTTCCAACCGGGCGGCAGTCTGTTGGTACGGATCGAAGTCGTGCTGCAGTGCCCGCATGGCCCCGGGCTCGTCCGGGACGTACGACTTTGGCATCCGGTAATCGGTCGGGCAGAAGACACACTTGCCGGGGCAGGGATACGGTTTGGTCAGGACCGTGACGGTCGTGACCCCCGAAAGAGTGCGGGTGGGTTTCATTCGGATCCGGCGCAGCACCTGCGGTTCCGGGTTCCATTCGCCGGCCTCGGTCAGCCCTCGGTAGGCATGGACGAGGACATGCTTCGCCACATAGCCTCCACCCGGCAAGGGGTGGTCGCGCACCGCCTCGGAGACTTGTCCCCCAGCCCGGACGTCTTCGAGAATCCGGCGGGCCTGAGCCAGGTGCTCGGGTGTGTACCGGCGGGCTGCGTGCCAATCTAACTGGTTCGTCATGACCGCTATAATCCGCGCATGCGGAGGGAGGTCAGAAATCGTCTCTTGGAGATCAACCGCGAATTCTACCAAAGTTTCGCGGCGGCCTTCGTCGACAAGCGGAAGCGATTGCAGCCCGGCGTGCTGCAGGCGATCGAGGATCTGCCGATGCAAGCACGGGTTCTCGAGTTGGGCTGCGGTCACGCAGCCCTCGCGGCTCATCTTCATCGTCACGGTTTCCAAGGCAGCTACGTCGGTCTGGATCACAGCCAGGCCCTGCTGGACCGAAGAGCCGCGACCCTGCAGCCCCCGACCTATGAGTTCTACCGAGCCGACCTCTCCGACCCAAACTGGCCAAAAGCGATCGCTGCCTTGGCCGGCCCCTTCGAGCGGGTGCTCGCCTTCGCGGTACTGCATCACCTGCCGACGGAAGAATTACGGCTGGCGGTCTTGACTGAAATCCGGCGGCTGCTCTTGCCCTCAGGTTCGCTTGCCTTATCGGTTTGGGATTTCCTAAATAGCACCCGGATGCGCCGCCGGATTGTCCCCTGGCCGCAGGCCGGATTGAGTGCGGACGATGTCGACCCGGCGGATTTTCTGCTCGATTGGCGACACGGAGGCAAAGGATTGCGCTATGTGCATCACTTTGTGAACGAGGAACTCCACGGGCTGGCCGACAAGGCCGGCTTCCAGGTGCTTGAGCAGTATCACTCGGATGGGGGGCTTGGGCTGTACCAGTGTTGGCGGCCCGACGCCGGTCTTCGAATCGACGCAGGTTCGCGCTGAGTTACCCATGGGCGATCGGCGTCCGCTCGGCGTGCATGATACAATTCTGCCGCCCTGGAGGGGAAAGCTCGAAATCCCGGAGGGATGGCCGAGCGGCTTAAGGCGGCGGTCTTGAAAACCGCTGTGGGGCAACCCACCGGGGGTTCGAATCCCTCT
>CAYHSI010000224.1:0-3777 GCA_964359225.1 uncultured Anaerolineaceae bacterium | reverse complement strand
ATAGGCTGGTGGCCAAATCGTCAGCACCTGAAGGAGATGTGCCATGAAGAGTGATAGTCTCAATAAGTTTGGAGGGCTGTGTTCCATCCTGGTCGGCGCCTTGTACATCCTCGTCGGTGCCACGTACGTGTTGCTGCCGCCAGAACAGCAAATCGGGGGCGCCGCCGACGCCTTTTACCGTTCCTTCGCCAAAAGCTCAACCGTGAACATGATCAACTACTGGGCGTTGGCCTTGACCGCGGTGTTCGCACTCGGCGCGCTGCCTGCCATAACCGAAAGTGTGCGGTCCGTGAACGAGGGCTGGGCCCGCTGGACAAGCAATCTCGCCTACCTGGGTTTTGCAGTGACGGCGATCGATTGGTTCCGAAACATGGCGCTTCAGCCGGCCCGAGCTGCAGCTTACGTTGCGGGAGACGCCTCGGTCCAGGCCGTGCTCGCGGCGCCGACGTTTGGGGCCATCTTGGATGCCAACGGCTATCTCGCCTTTGGGGGAGTTGGGCTGTGGGTCCTCGTGACCAGCCTCTTAGCGTTGCGGTCGAAGATGTGGCCGAATACTCTGGCGTACGTAGGTATCGCGCTCAGCGTCCTGTACACGCTGGTATCTGTGAGTTTGGTGTACGACAATGCGGCCCTGCTGCAGATCGTCGCCGCCCTTGGCGGTGTCGTCGCTGCGCCGGTCTGGTACATCTGGGTGGGGATGCGCCTGAGGAAGGCCGCACCGATGGCGGCCGGGGGCATGTAGCGCCTCGGCCCGTCCAATAGCTCGAAGGGGGCGGGCAAGTAATCCTACTTTTGGAAGGCAAGGGCCCTTGGCTTCATCCATGCCAAGGGCCCTTCGGGTCTGGCGATTGGGTAACGTGGGGAGGCCTAGATCCAGCTGGGTTCCTGGTATGTGCCGAAGACTTCCTTCATCACGCCGACGATTTCCCCGAGCGTGGCGTGGGCTCGCACCGCGGCGAGGATGAAGGGCATGGTGTTTGCAGTCCCCTGGCAGGCAATCCGCAGGCGGTCGAGGGTCTGGCCTACCGCCCCATTATCTCGGGTACGCCGCAGCTCAGCGAGACGTCCGATCTGGAGCTGGTAGCCGCCCGGGCTGAACTCCAGAATCGGAATCGAATACGGCGAATCATCGCTGAATGCATTCACTCCTACAATGGTTCGCTCTTCCCGTTCGATCTCCTGTTGGTAGCGGAAGGCGGACTCGGCAATCTCGCGCTGAAAGAAGCCGGACTCGATTGCCGGGAGCACGCCGCCGAGTTCGTCGATCCGCCGGAAGTAGTCCCGAGCCTGGGACTCGATCCGGTTGGTCATGGCTTCCAGAAAGTAGGATCCGCCCAGCGGATCCACGGTATTGGCGACCCCTGACTCTTCAGCCAGGATCTGCTGAGTGCGCAGAGCCACGGTGGCCGCGTGGGCAGACGGAAGCGCCAGCGCCTCGTCCATCGAGTTGGTGTGCAGCGACTGAGTTCCGCCCAGCACCGCGGCGAGGGCCTGGATCGCCACCCGCACGATGTTGTTCTCCGGCTGTTGGGCAGTCAGGCTCACGCCGGCAGTCTGGGCGTGGAAACGCATCAACCAGGAACGTGGCTGCCGCGCGCCGAAGGTCTCCCGCATAGCATGGGCCCAAATCCGGCGGGCGGCCCGATATTTGGCCACTTCCTCGAAGAATCCGTTATGGGCATTGAAGAAGAATGAGAGCCGAGGGGCGAACGCGTCGATGTCGAGACCTCGATCGAGCGCCCAGCGCACATACTCCATTCCGTCAGCCAGGGTGAAGGCCAGTTCCTGGGCCGCAGTGGAACCGGCTTCTCGGATGTGATATCCGGAAATGGAGATCGGGTTCCACTGAGGGAGCTGGCGCATCCCGTACTCGATCGTATCGGTGACCAGCCGCATCGAGGGCTCGGGAGGGAAGATGTATTCCTTCTGGGCGATGTATTCCTTGAGGATGTCATTCTGAAGGGTCCCTCGCAGCTGGGCCGCAGGGACGCCTTGCAGTTCGGCCGCCGCGATATACATGGCCCAAATTACGGCGGCCGGGGAGTTGATGGTCATGCTGGTTGAGACCTGGGCCAGCGGAATCCCGGCAAGCAAGGTTTGCATATCTTGCAGGGAGGAGATCGCTACTCCACACTTTCCGAACTCGCCCTCGGCCTCCGGGGCGTCAGTGTCGTAGCCCATCAGAGTTGGGAGATCAAACGCGACGGACAGCCCGGTTTGCCCCTGGTCGAGCAGGTAGCGGAATCGCTTGTTGGTCTCTTCGGCGGTGCCGAAACCGGCGAACATGCGCATGGTCCAGGTCCGGGCCCGGTACATCGTTGGATGGATGCCGCGTGTGAAGGGATACTGGCCGGGCAGGCCGAGATCCTGCAAGTAGCTCATCTCGGCGATGTCGAGCGGAGTGCACAGGCGCTCGACCGGCTCGGCGGAGGTGGTGACGAACTGCTTGAGCCGCTCCGGCATGCTGGCAGCCGACTGCTGGAGGGTGGTCTCTTCCCACCTCTCCAGCGCCTCGCGCAGTTGTTCGAGCTCGTTCGGATCGAACATTCAGGTGCTCATCGGTCCGGCGCGGGATTATAGCATTCGGCCTTCTTACGATCCGCGGCGGGCTCAGGGCCGGCTGCAGCACAGCCGAATGTTAGAATGGCCGGGAGGACAAATCGGGTGAACGAGGCGGTGATCGTCCAAGCGGTTCGTACCCCGATCGGGGAGCATGGCGGGGCGCTCAGAGATGCCCGGCCGGATGACCTGGCCGCCCTGGTCGTGGCGGAAGTCGTGGCGCGGGCCGGAATTGAGCCGGCCAGTGTGGAGGAGGTGTACTTCGGCTGCGCCAACCAGGCCGGGGAAGACAACCGCAACGTGGCCCGGATGGCCAGCTTGCTGGCAGGCCTGCCGCCCTCTGTGGCCGGGGTCACCTTCAATCGCTTGTGCGCGTCGAGCCTGGCGGCGGTGAACGCGGCTGCCCGAGCAATCAAGGTGGGAGAGGGCGATGTCTACATTGCCGGCGGGGTGGAGTCGATGTCCCGGGCGCCCTGGGCGGTGCCAAAGTCCGATCGGCCTTTTCCACGCGGCGACCTGACCGCCTACGACACGACCATTGGATGGCGTTTCCCTAATCCAGCCCTCAAGTCGAAATACGGGAACGAGAGCATGGGAGAGACCGCCGAAAACATCGTTGCCGAGCGGCCGATCAGCCGAGCAGAGCAGGACGCCTTCGCGCTGCGCAGCCACCAACGGGCGATCGCAGCGATCGACGCAGGGCGCTTCGCGGAGGAAATCACTCCGGTGGAGCTGCCCCAGCGGAGGGGTGGTCCGCTGACCGTTGACACGGACGAGCGGCCGCGCCGGGACACTTCAATGGAAGTCCTGGCCAAGCTCACGCCGACCTTCCGCAGCGATGGAATGGTCACGGCCGGGAATGCCTCCGGGATCAACGATGGGGCGGCAGCGGTACTGCTGATGTCCAGGCAGCGCGCCGAGCAGCTCGGGATCCGGCCCTGGGTCCGGGTAGTGGCCTCGGCTGCGGCCGGGGTCGAGCCGCGCACGATGGGTTACGGCCCGATCCCGGCAACCCGCAAAGCGCTCGGGCGGGCGGGGCTGTCTCTCGATCAGATCGGGTTGATCGAGCTCAACGAGGCCTTTGCCGTTCAGGCGCTGGCCGTGATGCAGGAACTTGGGATGCGGGAAGAGATCACTAACGTGAACGGCGGCGCGATCGCCCTCGGCCACCCGCTCGGTTGCACCGGAGCGCGGATTGTGTGCACGTTGCTCCACGAG
>CAYHSI010000223.1:0-3779 GCA_964359225.1 uncultured Anaerolineaceae bacterium | reverse complement strand
ACGTCGGCGATGTCCTGATCCGACAGCGGCCCGCCGTTGGCGGCTCCCCAGGCCGGCATGACCGTTCCCTCGATCCCCCGGGCGACCGTTGCAGCAATCACCGCGCTCGGGTCGATGCCCGAGAAGGCCTCCAGCCGCGCCCCAATGCGCCCCTTACCGTCTACCCCATGGCACACGGCGCAATTCTCGACGTAGAGCTGACCACCCCGCCCCGGATCGCCTTCGGTCTGTGCGACTGCTGCGGTCCATCCTAACAATGCAGCCGCCAACGAGATCCCGATCGCTCTCAGTATTCGCATGCTTGGCCTCCCGGAGCTGCTCGGCCTGGCTGATCGATTGTAGCGGCGCGTTCCGATCGGCAACTAGTGACGATGCTCCGCTCTCCGTCTGCTTTCTTGTGAGAGACGCCGCCGCCTCGCAGGAGGCCGCGGCGTCATGGATTCTGCTCAGTCCGCGCTTCGGCTCAGCGGAAGGTCAACATATAGGCCAGCAGGTCGGCCATGTTCTGCAGAGTAATCCGCTCGCCGAAATTGGGCGGCATGATGTTTTCCTGGTAGCCTGCCACGACGTGGGCGTTGGTCTGGACCACCGACTCGATCAGGTACTCTTCGGCGGTGGTGGCCTCCCCAAGGTAGCTGTCTTGCCCAATGCGCAGCCCGGCCCGCTCTGCTAATCCGGGTTGTTCATCGGTTGTAGCCCAGGGAGGTCCGACCGGTGACAGAGTGTGACAGGCGGCGCACCCAAGAGTGCCTTCTGCCAACGCCTGGCCGGCCTCCGGATCGCCCGGCGGGAGTGCGACGTGCATGTCGGTGCCCATCATCTCCCCCGTAACCGGTATCGGCTCGGCCCCCGCCAGGGCCCGCTCCTCCCAATTCAGGATGAAACCCACTACCGACTCGATCTGATCACCACGCATCGGCCCGCCAAACTGCTCACTCCAGGTTGGCATCCGCTCGGGATAGTTGGTTCCCGCACTCGGCACGGGCCTGCCGCCAGAGATCGTGCTGCGCAAGAAATCCTCCAGCGTCCCGGCCCATCCGAACGCCTGCAGCCGCCCCCCGTTGAACAACGCTGCGCTATTCAGGGTCGGGCCAAGCGGGGTGCCCTCCCCCTGCGGACCATGGCAGAGCCGACAGTTGTTCTCGAAGATCGCCGCGCCCTCTTCGATCCGGCGTGAGCTGTAGGAACGATCGAACGACTCCATGCGCCGCGGCTCGTTGATGCCCATGACGGCAAACAGCGTCACCGAACCGACCAGCGCTCCCATCCCAACCAGGATGTAGTACTTCACGGGTTACTCCCCCTGGCCGTAGTCGCTGAAGTGGTGCAGGTATTGAACCTGGCTGAACTCACTCGCCTTACCCGTTTCGCCATCGGTCCACACCACCCGCAGGGTGATCTTCTTTAGGTCTGGCTGCCAGTCCTCGATGATCATCAACCCTTCGGGGTCTACGTAGCTGTAGCGTGGATTGCGCTCCGCCTTCTCGACTCCCTCGTGAAAGGTCTGCAGCAGCCTGGACAGCGTCCGGGTCGGCGCGGTTGCCCACTGCCTGGCCTCGAAGGTCCCATACGGTAGCTGCTCCCAGTCTGCTTGACGGAGCGGCCCGGGACTCGTCTGAGGCAGCAGGACTGCGATGGCTTCCTGGTCGGGAGAGGTCTCGACCGCAAACCAGGGGGTACCCATGTAGGTCAGCGCCGCCGTGCCAATCAAGCTGAAGGCGGCGATCGAGAGCCCGATTCTCCGGCTCCCATATCGGCGGCTCGGCCCCACTTCCAGGTAAGGCCAAACCACGATCAGGGGAAGGATGATCATGAAGGGAATGACCGCGCCGAAGATAAAGTTGTCGCCGAGCTTCATCATTCCCTGGATCCACAGGAAGTACCAGGGCGAGGTGGTGTGCAGCGGCGTCACCAGTGGATCGGCGTGCGGCTCCAGCGGCGCATGGTAACCCCATGAAAACGCCGAAGCCGCCAGCAGGATCAAGACCAGCACCGAGACGTAGGCCAGCTCGCGAGTCATGACCTTGGGCATGAAATACACCCGCGCCTCCATGGGCACTTTGCGAGCGGTATCCGTCCCCACCTCCTCTGCCTCGGGGGGCAGGCTGAAGCCGTGGTGGGTCACCTTGTAGTAATGCACGCCCAACGCGATGACTCCGACCACCGGGAGCGCGATCACATGCAACAAATAAGCGCGCAATAATCCGTTCGCTCCAATCTCCGGACCCCCGCGCAGCAGCAGATCCATTTCCCGACCGACCAGGGGGGTCACTCCGACCGTCGAGGCGCCGATGGTTACTGCCCACAGGCTGAGCTGATCCCAGGGCAGCAGGTAGCCGAAGAAGGAGACGAACAGGGTGACGATCAACAAGATGCCGCCGGTTGCCCAGGTGAACTGGCGCGGCCGTTTGTAAGATCCGGTCACGAACGAGCGCAGCATGTGTAGCACCACGATGATGATCATGAGCTCGCCGCCCAGCTTGTGGGTATCTCGCATCCAGCGCCCGAAGGGCACGTTGCTCAGGATAGCGAGCATGTTCTCATAGGCCGCTAACGGTGAGGGGGTGTAGAAGACCATCAGGTAGATGCCGGTGAGGATCTCCCAGGCGAAGAAGAAAGTGGCCAGCCAACCCAGCCGAAACGTGGGGTAGAGGCCGTCCATGAGATTGTGATAGTAGGTCGGCTTCATGTGGAGCCAGAAGCCCTCGGCATGCGGGGTCAGGCGTGGGTTCGGCCGGCGGGGCGTGTCGCCACGCAGCACGGAGCGGACATCCGAGATGTTCAGACCGGAGGTGATCCGGGTCGTCCAATCGTCGGCCAGATCCGTGACAGCTTTTTTCAGGCCTTTGTGCTTGAGGTCATCGAGGAACGGGAGATGAATGAATTTTGGCAAGGGTGGGAATGGGACGCGCATGTCGAGTCTCCCTGATTACAAGCCGCCGCCGGCCCGGGTGTTCGGCGCACCGTTGATGCGCCGACCGGTGTCGATCCGCAGTGCCACCGCGCCAGCCGGGATGGGGACCGAAGCGCCTTCCCGTCCATCCATGAAAGGCTCCGCTCTGGCCAGCACCTGGCCTGCGGCATCGATGACTTCCATAATGTACTGGTCCAGATTCCGATCGGCCGGCCCGTCGATCCGGGTACCGGCCTTGAGGTATTTCGAGCCGTGGCAGGGGCACTCGAAGCGGTCGTTGACGGGAACCCATTTATAGAGGCAGCCCAGGTGGACGCACACTTTGTACAAGACCCGGATGCCGGGCTGGAGCGGGTAGTCCGTGGGCTGCCGCGGGTCATCGATGGTGGCCTGGCCCACGTTGACCAGCCAGAAGCGGCCCTCCGCAAACTCCTTGGGCCCCGAATCCGGTGGGGGGATCTCTTCGATGGGAAGGGTGATTACCCCGCCGAACTCACCCGCCCGGAAGCGGGGCAGCGCAAACCAGATCGACACCCCTCCCGACCCGGCGAGAAAGACCGCCATCGAAGACCCCCAGAGATAGTAGAGGAATTCTCTGCGGGTCAGCGGAAGACTGCCGGCTCCGGCCCCAGCGGACTGCGCTTGGGCCGCCTGGTTATCCGCGTCCGTCATGCAGGCGGACCTCCTTCAATTGAACTACGGTTGTGGAGCGACTGCACCCTTGGCGATGCACCGCGGCGTACTTGTGGTATTTGTAACATATCGCCCGATGTGAGTCAATTTTGAGCCCGCGGCGCACTTATAATCTCCAATTGGAGAGGTGCCAGAGCCCGGTTGAATGGGACGGTCTCGAAAACCGTTGTAG
>CAYHSI010000222.1:0-3816 GCA_964359225.1 uncultured Anaerolineaceae bacterium | reverse complement strand
AGAACGTATGTTCGGCCTATTCTAGCACAATAGTTCTATTCGTCAAGTGGGCAATCTACTCGGCGAGGTAGGAAAGGGCGATCCGCAGGATCGTGAGGATCTTGAAGTTGAACAGATGCCGGCGCCAGAAAAGCTCCCGCTTGTCGCAAACCGTCGACACGCTGAAGGCGTGAACCTCGCCTCGCAGGCGCTCAAACTCGTCTCCTTCAGTTGTCCCCCGATCGACCAACTCATCCAGGCGATCGCGCAGCCCCCTGGCGAGCCAGATCCGGCGGGCCACCTGCTCGCCGCGGGTCGAAGAGATCCGCCTGTGGCGAACTTTGAGCGCGTTCAACCGCTCCCCCGCCTCATAGGTGGCCTCCACCAGCTGTTCCCGGGTCATCCAGCGGGTCTCGTAATTCAGGATTCGCTTCCAGGTTGGCTGAACCAGCAGCTGGCGGTGTTGTTCCAGGGTTCGGGCGAACAGACGATAACCCACCCGGTCCGGATCCTCGAACCCCCGGCTTCCCGGATCGAGGAACGGACCAAGCGGGGAGATGAAACATGACAGACGCTTATCCGAAATCTTGAAGAGGTGTTCGCAGTAGCCGATCGTCTCACGCACCGATTCCTGGCTCTGCTGTGGGAGGCCGATCAGGAAGAAGACATCCACCCGTTCGCAGCGCAGCCGCAATGCCTCCTCGATCACGGACTCCATTTGACGATTGCTATGGATGACGGTCTCGTCCTGCGCCCGCCGGATGCTCTCATCGTGGCTCTCCGGGGAGAGCTCCAAACTCCAATGTTTCACGGACCGGTCGATGTCTTTCAAGTATTGCAGGGGCGGCATATCAAACAGCTCGAAAACCACCTGGTTTCGAATCCGGGTGCCGCGCAGCCGCTCCAGGACCTCGGCCGCGTAGAGCTCACCGGGCTGGCGCAAATCGCCGACCAAGAAGATTGGTCCGCGAGAGAGCCGGCTGATCTCGGTCATATTGGCGACGAGGTTGGCCGGACTCCGGAATACCGGGCCGCTGCGGGCATTGAGCAGACCGCAGGCCGAGTTGGATCCACCGCAGGTGACACACTCATGGGCACAGCCTTTGACGGTGAAGACCGCAGTGATGGGGTTCTGCCACCAGCCGTTGAATGGGAGCACACTCTGCAGGTCCCGATAGCGCAACACCATCCGTACCATTCGCTCTGGCCGCAGATCGACATGGTCGAGCGAGCCAGGCACGAATCCCTTTGGATTGATCCGGGTCTGCCCATCTGCTTTCCAGGTGAGATTGGGCACGTCCGCTGGCGACCGACCCGCCCTCAACCGCACCATCAATTCGTAGAGCGCCGGCTCCACAGAGTCGCCGCGCAGGACGAAATCGACCGCGGGATGCTGGATCAGTTCGGCGTGGTAGTAGGTTGCCGACAGGCCGCCGAACACGATCGGGATATTGGGGTGAATCTCCCGAATCAACTTGGCCACCTCGATCGAACCCTGGGCATGCGGAAGCCAGTGCAGGTCGATGCCGAAGGCGAGCGGATGGAGCCTGTAGAGGAAGGCTGGCACATCGAAGTTCGGGTCGTTCATCATCCGCAGCGCCAGATTCACGACCCGCACCTCGAACCCGCGTTCTTCCAAGTACGCCACCATCGTGAGGAATCCCAACGGGTACATCTCGAACACCGGCGAAGACGGGTTCAGATCGCTGATCGGACCGTACAAGATTGATTGCTGCCGGAAATCGTAGACGCTTGGCGGGTGGAGTAGGACGAGGTCAGCTTGAGCCATGGTTCTTAGAGTGGTTGGTTGCCAGGGCCGCGCTTCAGGTCGGCAGTTTTCGGATGGCCTCCCAATCGAGGACTCGCAGGTGTCTCCAGAGCTGGGCCTCGGTCACCCGATCAGTGAAATCCAGCCAGTCGCGTTCCAGCCCCGTCCAGCGGGCACGGGGGACCCACAACCATAAGTGCAGTTGGAGATTCAATCGAGCGGCAAGCCCTTCTCCCACCTTCAGAGTCCGGGCGAGCTGATAGTGCAAGTTGCAGGGCGGCGAATCCGAGGCGGGGGTGGGTCGGGATCCGAAGGCAAGCGAGTCGCTAAACAAGGCTGCCGGAATTTCCCAGTATCGGCAGCTGGCCTGGTTCGGCAGATGAATCTCGGGACATCGAGCAGAGAGATATCTTCCGCATCTTCCGAGGCCTCCGTTTCGCTTGGCTTCGACTAAGACCAAGTCATGCTCGCCGAGCAGGAAGAGGTCGACTTCGGTCTGCTGACCGCTCCCATCGACGGCCTCTAGAACGGCGTCCAGCCCGGATAGCCGCTCACCCCCCACCTCGTAGCCCCAATAATAGGGTCTGAGCCCCTCGTCCCTCAGCTCCAAATGCGAGCCCCATAACGGACGCAGCTCAAGCAGCGACAGCAGAGACAGGGTCGGTTGTGCGCGGGGATAGACCAGATTCCAGATCAGGGAGCTTTCAGACCGCGGGTGGCCTAGGTCTTCGAGAATGCGCTGAGGCAAGACACCAAAGACCGGCTCCGCGGAGCCGGCCAGCACGCCATCCAGCCTCGGACGTGAAGCTCGTCGGATGGTCAGAGAGCGGCCTCACTCAGTGCGTCGTTGAGCAATTCGAGAGCGGGGATCAGCAAGTCCGCCTCCGCTTCGAGTGACGGGGCGAACCCCATCTCCTCCTGCCCTGCCAACCGGCTGGCAATCCGATTGAGCAGGGTGGCGACCGCCGGCGCGGCATCCAGGTAGCCGATGGCGGCGAGGGCATGTGCGGCAGAGACTCGGATTTGAATGTCGGCCTTGCGATCCTGCAGGATCTGCAGCAAAGTCGCACCCGAGAATGAGCACTGATCGAGCACCAGGTGGACCAGCCCGGTATGACCCGGAGCGGCAGCCGCGACCTGCAAGAGAGCATAAATCTCCCGACGCCGGAGCTGGTTCAGACTGTGTCGCAACCAGCGCGCAACCGGCTCGGGGCTGGCAGCCGTCCCCGCAATGACTTCTGCCAGGGCGACCACAAATTCCCGGCGCAGCTCCAGATCTCGCTCGCCGGCTCCACGCACCAGCAGGGCGGCGGCCAGCGGCGATCGGCGGTGGTGGCCCGCCTCTATCAAACGTCGCAGCCCGGCCTGGCGCATCGGCAGATCGGGGCCAGTCAGCTGCAGCAGCGAATCCAACAGATCGGGCAGCTCATCCTTCCGCAGCTCAGACAACCGATCTTCCGGAATCAGACGACCTTGCGACATTAAGGGGCGATCCCCAGCTATCGCTGGGCGGCAACCTCCATGATATGCAAGAACTCAGCGGCGGAGTCCCTCGACTTGAACTGAATCATGTACGCCTCATCGCCGGACTCTTCGAAACGGCCGAAGTCCGACATTGCCTGGATTAGCTGCAGCGCCCCAGCGGTGATCCTGAGCTCGGGCAATTCAGGGCCAGGGCCGGGCTCGACCGCCAACAGGAGGGCCACACTCGCTCCTGGCCTTCGGACTTGACTCGGCATTCTTCCATGCCAGCTAAGGCAGTCCGCGCTTTGCCCCTCGCCGACGACCACGGCGATCCTGTCCAGGTGGTGGTCGGTCGAAGACCCGCGGGCGAAATACAGGCCGAGCAACAGGGTCTGCCCGGGTTTCAGGCGACCCAGGATTGCCTCCGCCACCGGAGTGACCCCGGCCTGCGGTTCCAGCCTCAACCTCGAAGCCGTCGACCATACCGAAAGACCCGGTAATTGCCAGGTCGGCTTCTTGAAGTCCAACTTGCGTTTCCGCTGAAGGGTCTTGACAAGCTTGGCGGGCTGGCTCGGAGGCGGATCGGGGGGAAATGGCTTGATCTC
>CAYHSI010000221.1:0-3834 GCA_964359225.1 uncultured Anaerolineaceae bacterium | reverse complement strand
CCGGTCGCCGGCCGCCGCCAGCGGGTCAACAGATCTGGATACGAGGCCACCACGCCGGCCCAGATCACCCCGGCCCGAATGTCCTCCGAGACCACCAACGACCGCAGTGTGATGTAGCCGCCCATCGAGTGTCCCCACATTCCGATCCGGGCTCGATCGGCCTGTGGGAACGACTTGATCGCCGCGACGGCATTGAGCACATCGATGGTGTAGTCCGCCGATCCGTAGCCGCCTCTGGCCACACCCTCCGACTCGCCGTGACCCCGGTAGTCCGAGCGAAACACGATGTACCCATTGCGCGCGAAGCCGTCCACATACGCGACGTAACGCTCGGTGGTCCGATACTCGTCCGGAGGGATGAAGCCATGGTTGAAGACGACCGCCGGCCAGCCGGTTTCCGGCACCTCACCGAACGGCACCGTCAGGAGGGCGTAGATCTTGAGCCCTTCGGATCGGTACGAGGCGAGGTAGCGTGAATAGTTGGCCCCCGAATCGAGAGTCTGCTCGATGCTGATCTCGCTTGCCGGGAAGTCCTGGTCTCGCAGCCATTCAATCGAGAGTGGGTGGTGAGTTGGGGTGGGAGTTGGCGAGGCAGTCGGAGTTGGGCTGGGAGTGAAGCTCGGCTGGGGACTCGGGAGGGGGGTGGCTGTGGACTCAGCCTGCGCGGGGGGTCCGCCCTGGGCCAAGTCTGAAGGAGCCACCAGCTGGGACAATGAACAGGCTGCCAGCGCCAGCCCAAGGATTAACCCCACCGCACCGAAGGACACCGAGCCGCTTCTCATGGTGAAAGGCGGGCTATTGTACGACATGTCCGGTAACGGCCTCAGGAGCCGCGGGCAATTGTCAATTATCATTGGGTAGCCCAGGGTTAGCCTGTGCTCCGGGCTGTGATGAAACAGGAAACCCTCCGTCGAGTCCCACTTTTCGCTGGTCTGCCGGATGCCGAACTGGCGACCCTGGCCACGGGGCTGGTGGACCGCCCGATCCCAACTGGAACGCTGCTCTTCCGGGAGGGGGATCCTGGCGGCCGATCTTTTTTCATACTTGACGGGGAGGTCGAGATTGTGAAGTCGCTCGGCACAACTGAGGAACGACTTATCGCCGTGCGCGGCCCCGGCTCGTCGTTGGGGGAAATGGAACTCTTCAGCCAGGGTCACCTTCGAACTGCCAGTGTGCGCGCCAAGTCGCCACTGCAGGTCGTGGAGATGAGTCGGGCTGACCTCGAGAATTTGCTCCGGCGCCAACCGGCCCTGGCCTTCGAGATAGTCCGCACGCTGAGCATGCGGTTGGATGAATCGGAGAACCAGACCATCCTCGACCTGCGTGAGAAGAACTGGCTGCTTCAGCAGGCCTACGACGAACTCAAAGCCGCCCAAGCCCAATTGATTGAGAAAGAGAAGCTGGAGCGCGAGCTGGAGGTTGCTCGCCAGATCCAGGTCGGGATCCTGCCCCGCTCACTTCCCGAACTACCGGGCCTTGATTTCGGGGCCCGGATGGTGCCCACCAGCGCGGTCGGAGGGGACTTCTACGATGTAATCCAGTTGGGCAATGGGAAGCTCGGTTTGGTGGTCGGGGATGTCACCGGGCACGGTGTGCCGGCCGCTTTGCTCATGGCGCTGACCGTCACCCTGATCAGGGTTGAGGCCCCCCGCGCAAGCTCGCCCGCCGAAGTGCTGTTGTCAGTCAACCGCCACCTGATTGAATCCAACGATTCGGGACTCTTTGTCACGGCCCTGTACGGCATACTGGACGTGACTAGTCTGGAATTCCATTATGCCCGGGCCGGCCATCCACTTCCCGTGGCTTTGGATTCTCGGGGGAACTCGGTCATGCTTGAGCAAGGCACTGGGCAGCCGCTGGGCCTATTCGATCCGCTCGCTTTGGATGAGGGGCAGCTGCGGCTCGACCGGGGTGGTTCGATGCTGCTCTACACCGACGGGGTGACAGAGGCCGTGGATGGGGCAGGGGAATTCTTCGGCACTGAGCGCTTGACCTCGGCTTTGCAGGCGGCGGCGGGCTTCCACCCGGAGCGGATCTGCGAGGCGCTTTGGCTGGCGCTCACCGCTTATCAGGGGACGATGCCACAGGACGACGACGTCACCCTGGTTGCGGTCGGCATAAGGAATGGAACGGATGGACACAAGACCTAGGCGGAGAATCCATCGATGAGTGAAGCCCCCAAAACTCGAAGGCGGACCACCGGCAAGGGTAACCAAAGGAGGGCAGCCAATCCTCCAAAGCCGGTGAAGCCTGCCCGGGTTTCCAAGTCTCCTGCCCCGAGCCAGATCCGCGCCCAGATTCGCAAGCTCCAGCAACAGGCGGTCGAGGCTCAGCAGGAGTTCTCTTATGAGCAGGCCATCGAACTCTTCAGCGAGGCCTTAGAGCGCTCGAGGAGGCATCCGGGGCTGATCGAGGCCGGCGGCGAGTACGAGATGCTTTCCGGGCGGGCGGCCTGCTACCGGCGGATAGGGAACAGCGAAGCAGCCAGCGCCGATTACGAAGCGATGGTCAAGCATGCCAAGAGTGCGGGGGATCGGCCGCACGAAATCGAGGCTCTGAACAACCTGGCCCAGGCCGCCATCAATCGGGGCAATTTCGGAGTTGCGGAACGCAAAGCAAAAGCAGCCCTGCGGGTTGCGCGGGCCCTTGGCGATCGCAAACTGGAAGCCGACAGTCTGGTCAGCCTGAGCGAATGGAAACGGGCGATCGGTGACCCTGGCGATGCGGTGGCTCTTCTGGAGAAGGCTCTGGACCTTTACCGCCAGCTCGACGACCGGGCCGGCGAAGCCAATAGCCTGCGCCGACTGGGGCGGCTCAGTGTCGGGCTCGGCGAAACCGCTAAGTCTCATGGCTACCTCATTGAGGCGCTCTCGCTCTACCGGGCTCTCGGCGACCTGGAGGGCGAAGGTCATTCGCTTAACTCGCTGGCGCTGGGCAGTAGCAACCACTACGAGACTCGGACGCTGGGGGAGCAGTCGCTGGCCATCTTCCAGACGATCGGCGACGTGGATGGCCAGAGCACGATGTTCAACAACCTCGGACTCATGTATGCCAACCTGGGACTCTACCGAACGGCAGGCGAGTACACCGCCCGAGCGGTCGAGATGGCCAAGCGGGCCCAGGCCCGCCTGCTCACGGCCACCTACCTCGAGAGCCTCGGTCGCAGTCAACTCGATTACGGCGACCTGGATTCTGCCCGGTCGACGCTCCAAGAGGGGCTGGATCTGTCGATTGAGATTGGCCATTCCCACAACCAGGCCTACTACCGCCTCGGGCTTGGCCGGCTTGCGCTCGCCCGAGGCCAGGTCGAGTTCGCCCAGAAGGAAGTCCAGGCAGCCTGTGATTACTTCAAAGAACTCAGCAGTCCATCGGAGTTGGCGGTTTCGCTCGCGTGGCTCGGCTACATCCAATTGCAGGCCGGCGACTGGGAAGCCGCCCATCGAGCCACCTCGGGGGCGGTAGCCCAGATCGAAGCCCTGGGCGACGTCAGTTGGGACTACCCACCCCAAGATGTCTGGTGGCTTCACTACCAGGTGCTGAAGGCTGCACCGGCGGCCAACTCGCCGACCGAGGGTAAGCCCACGCGCGCCGGCGGAGCAACCCCGCGATCTGAATTGGATTTCGCTCAACTCACCGACACCTACGCCTGGATGCTCTTGCAGCGAGCCCGCCAGGTCGCCCTGTCCGGCATCGCCAATCTCAGCGACGAAGGGTTGCGCCGCAACTACCTGAACAAGGTCGAGATCAATCGGCAGATCATCGCCGAATGGGTCCAGGGTGCTGCAGTGCGTGGCCTCAATTTGGAAATCGATCAAGCACGGCCCGGCAACCTCC
>CAYHSI010000220.1:0-3843 GCA_964359225.1 uncultured Anaerolineaceae bacterium | reverse complement strand
GGGCTGCGTGTACAAGGAGCCGTAACTCAAACGACTCGGGGATCTTTCATTGGCCTGGACCCGGGCTCGCACCACCCAGGACAACAAGCTCTATCTACAGTCGCTGCCCCTGCAGATCCGGCTTGATGATCTCCCGCCGCGGCTGCTCCTGGTGCACGGCAGCCCGCGGCGGATTAACGAGTACCTGTACGCAGACCGGCCGCGAGCCACATTCGAGCGAATCGCTAAGCTCGCCGGCTGCGATGTGCTGCTCTTCGGCCATACCCACCTCCCCTACGAGAAACGGGTTGCCGGCACGTTGTTCGTGAACGTCGGCAGCGTGGGCCGCCCGAAGGACGGTGATCCGCGGGCCTGCTACGCGCTGGTCTACCTCAACCGGCGGCCACGGGTCGAGCTGCGCCGGGTCGAGTATGACCTGGAGGCCGAGGCGGCCGCCATCGAGCAATCGGATCTTCCGGACTACTATGCTGCGGAGCTGCGGCTCGGAAAGGCGGCGGGGATGGCCCTGGCCGGTGGACATCCGTGAGCTTACCCTCCCGTTCTGTGCTGGACCGGGAGCTGGTTACGGTCCGACAGCGAATCCTTCAGCTCGGCGATCTGGTCACCCAGACGATCGACGATGCGGTCGGAGCGCTTCGGAGTGGCGATCGGCAAGTGGCGGAAGCCATCATTGCGGCCGACGCGCACCTGAACGAGTTGCGCTTCGAAATCGAAGAGGCTTGCGTCGAGATCACGGCTACCCAACAACCGGCGGCCAGCGACCTCAGGCAGATCATCGCGGCCATGAACATTGTGGTGGATTTGGAGCGGATGGCCGACCATGCCGCGGGCGTGGCGAAGACCGTGCTACGGATGGGGGAGGGGCGGAGGGCCGAGCTGCCCGCCGGCCTGGAAGCCATCGCCGAGCTCACCCTCGGCATGCTGCGCCAGGTCTTGCAGGTCTACTCGGCCGGAGACGTCGAAGCAGCGTATCGGGTAGCCCGCATGGACGATCGGATCGATCAAGGCTATCAAGCCCTCTTCCGGGAGCTGGTGGAAGACATGGCCCAGGATCCGGAATACACCACCACCGCGCTGTATCTGCTCTTCGCCGGCCACAACTTCGAGCGCATCGCCGATCGGGTGACGAACGTCGCCGAGCGGGTGATCTTCACCGCCAGCGGCGAGATGCACGAGCTCAACCCCGAGCCGGACGACGCTCGAATTTCCTGAAACCAAATAAGAGTTCGCAGGGGCTAGTCGATGACGACTCAGATCCAATGGGCTCCCACCCGGCTCAAGCAACCTGCAAATTACCACTGCGTGGCGCCGGAGGGTTGGCGGACCGTATGGACCCGATTCTCAGGCTCGAGATCCCGCATTCGGGCCCTTGAGTTTACTCGGGCGCACAGATGTGCGCCCGACTTGTTCACCTCGTCAATCTGACGTGCCATGGGCCTCGGATCGTCCTCAGCGTGCCAATATGTCAGTGCACGGGACTAGGCTGACTTAGATTGACCTCATGTCTGCCAGTCTACCTAGCCCCACCAGTATGGGCCAAACTTCCTGGTCTATTCCGTCCCGATGCGTGGTTGATTCTTGGTGATTCCTCCCTTATCATGAGACTCGTCGTATACTCCGGCTTTTCTGGAGGGGGCTCCAACCACGGGGGTGATTTTGCAACATTCTCCGCGCCCGCGGACGATCCTGCTTCCGCGTCGGGCCCTCCACATCTTCCTCACCTGCATTCTTGCGGCTTTTCTTGCCCTTCCCGCACTAGCTGACCATATCGGCCCTCACCGGACGACCTCGACCTGGGTATGGGAGCGGCTGGCCTGCCACTACGAGGCGGTCTACGACCCACCAGGTGCAGGCTGGTACGGCTGCACCCTTGACCTCTTTGGGCCTCCCGACAGCACCTGCGACTCGACCAGCAGTGTGAAGAGCTACTTCAACTCAGCGGCCTGCGGTTGGCCGGCCGGCTTCAGCTGCGAGACTCTCCCGTGCGACATCTCGCGCACCAGCGGGATTGAATCCTGCAGCGAGGGAGATGAGGGCTGCCGGGCAGTGGAGAAGACGAGCTCCCTTCCTCCGGCGACCATCAGCGGGTCGGTAACCTGTGCGGTTTCCGGATCGGGAGGTTGGTGCCGCGGCGAGGCGGAGTTGTCCCTCTCGGGAAGTGAGCCGCTCGCCGGCTACAGCATCCTAGCATTGGAGGGCACCCGCAACGGGGAGACCTTTGCCTGCCCGGGCGCGGCCTGCAGTGTTCCGTTGGTCGAAGGCGGCAATGACTTCAGCTTCTGGGCACGCTCCAGCTACGGCGACACCTCGGACGGGGGCTCGGCGGCCGGGAGCCTGGACACTAATGCTCCATCGGTCTCAGGTGAGGTGACCGGCACGCCGGGCGACGGCGGCTGGTTTGTCTCGGAAGCAATCCTGACCGCGAGTGCCGGCGATCCCGCGCCCGGGTCCGGTTTAGCGAGCCTGGAAGTCTCCGTGGATGGTGGCGGATGGGCGGGTTACTCCGGCGCGCTCACCTTCACCGATGGTGACCACGCCGTCGAGCTGCGCGCCTTGGATGGGGCAGGCAACTCGACGCAGGAGAGCCAGCCGGTCCTTGTCGACACGCAGGCCCCCGCAATCGACCTCAGCGCGGGTGCGAGCTTCTGCCCGGGCTGCGAGGAGACTCTCGCCATCGAAGTGGAAGTACAGGATGCAGGCAGCGGCGTCGTCGAATGGACGTTGACGGCCGACGGAGTTCTCGTGGCAAACGGCGGCGGGCCGACCATCCAGGCGATCTCCTGGAACGGAGCCGGAGTTGGCGGTGGCTCTCACACCCTCGTTTTGCAAGCGCGAGATGCGGCGGGCAACAGCATCTGGACCACCGAGCTGTTTGACCTGATCGTTCCGGTCCCACCGCCCGAGCCGCCCACCGAGGAGAGCGCTTCAGCGTTCGGCCAGCAGAGTGGCGCCGTTGCTACGACCCCGACCGTCGCCCCCATACCAACACCGACCCGAGGTCTTTCGCCAACGCGCACGCCGGTCACAGTTCCGTTTGGTAGCCTCCCGGCCGCGCCACTCGCCGGGCTCAGCGAACGACCTGCCTCTAACCCGCTTTCAGGACCTCAGCTGGATCCGCCGTCGTCCGCCTCCGGCTCGTCTTCTGGCGTGCTCTGGGGCGCGGCAGCGCTGGCGTTGATTGCCGGGGCGACGGCGTACGGCCTTGACCAAGCACGTCAGCGAAAGGAAAAGGAGGCCCGCCTGCGGCTTGAAATGGAAGAACGGAACGCCGCAGCTCAGGCTAGAGAAGTCGCGCATCGGGCGGCCCTCGCCGCTGCGGCCGCAGCAGCCGCTGCGAAGGCCGCACAGGAGATTCGGGAGCGCAGCAAGGTCCAATACCTATTGGCGCAATACCGGGATCACCTGGAGCAACTCGGATCGCCGACGCTGCCCTTCGAGGACATGGCGAGCTGGCGGGTTCCTGATCCTGAATTGAACACGACCTACCAGCAAGGTCGAATGTATTCATCGTTGATGGGCGCAGGCGAAAACTCCGTCCCCCTCGGAACGGAAACGCCCTCACCTGCAGGGACCGAAGCCGTCCAGCTCGCCACGCCAACCCCTGTCCGCGTACCCTATCCACCGGGCTTCCAACCTCTCGTTGAACCCTGGCCCAAGATCACCACCGGAACAGTTGTCGATGGATTGGGCTACCTAACAAAGTATGGCAGGACCGGCTACCACATCCGTGAGGCATGGCCACTGAGATTCGTCCCGTTAGACTCGGGTAAGGTCGGGGTTCGCATCAGCGATTTCGTCCCATCCGGTGAGAAGCTGGCCCGGAGACTCGATTTGGAATATGCT
>CAYHSI010000219.1:0-3868 GCA_964359225.1 uncultured Anaerolineaceae bacterium | reverse complement strand
CATCTCCGCCTGGCCGGCCATGTCGGTGGCCAGCACCTTGAGCACCACGCTGCGCCGGATCGCGGTGTCTTCGGCCTTGTAGACCGCGCCCATCCCGCCCTGGCCGATCTTCTCGACGACTCGGTAGGTCCCGATCACCTGGCCTGGCTTGATCGTCACTTTGTCAAACTCCAGAGGGTGCAGAGAGAATGCAGGTCGGGGAATTTGGGACTATGGGAACCTACGGGATGCTGAAGGATCCGATGATCACGTCCCCGCGGAAAGGCATGATCGACAGGCTGCCATCGAGATTAAGGCGCCAATTAAGTTCGCTGTCGTACTGGAAGAGGAACAGGCAGTTTCCGTCCGGGCAGGCGGCCCGGCTGGAGTAGTCCCCTCCCACTGACGCGACTTGTTCCAACTGTTGGGTGCCGAGATCGACCCCTCCGATCTCGGTTGTGGGGTCGGGGCCCAGGGGCTCAATCCACCAGATAGTCTCGGGGTCGGACGTGGTGATAAGAAGCCTCGACTCCTCAATCTGCAGCGCCTGTATCCCTGAACAAACACCGTTGTTAGCAAGACACTCGCGCGGAACCAGCGTCGCTCTCGGAGGAAACTCAAAGTCAACAAATGGAATCATCTGGGACTTTGGACTCGTATATGTGCCATACGCGACCATGGAATCCAGCCCCAGGGGTGGGCAGAACATCGTCGCTTGCTCAAACGAAACCGTACATGCACGCAGTTCCCCGTCGACCCACACTCGTGACACCAGCACGTGGGCGTCCTCTAGCCAGGCCATGAATGGGCGATCTCTCTGTGTCGGGGAACTGGGAATGGCAATCCGTGTCCCCACTCCGTCCATAGTCGACAGGACCTCCATGACCACATGCTCGAACGGCACAGCCATCTGGATGAAATCCTCACATATGGCCCCAATCCAGCCCCTCTCAGGGGATATCAGATGTGTCGGAGTTCCGTGACACGTTTCTCCCACTCCCCAACTCTCTTTCGCAGCCGTGTCGAAGAACATCCACGACCTCGGGAACTGTTGGAACCCGATGAGTTCCCCAGCCGGATCGAGAGCAAATTCCACGCCCCCGTATTCATCGGAGGGAGCACGAACGACCAGCTCCGTAGCACCATTCTCAATAGAGTACGCTTCGGCAACCGCCCTCTCCGAGTCGGTCAGAAGGAGGTAATCCCCTGCGGCCAGGTCGTGGATGGCAAGTCCAAACTCGCCGCCTAGCTCCCCGCCGAGCAACAGGTTTCCCTCTTCAGGCCATCGGTGCGCCTCCAATGCGTAGACATTGGGAGGCAGCGCGGTCGCGGTCAAGGGGGTTATCTCCGGCGCGGTGGTGGATGCTTCGTGAGTGCCTGAAGCTAAGTCCGGCGGCGTGGCGGTAGATGGCGCCGTCATAACCTCGGGGCTGAGAGACGGGGCAGATACAGAGACCTCCCCGTTGCATCCGAAGAGGGCCACCCAAGCCAGGGCGGTCACAGCCAGGCGGGCGTGGCCGACCGGCCCTGGCGCACTGACCCGCTTGGCCCCGGATCGAGTTGCCATTACGGCCCGAGATCTATGGGCCTGGCGATCGCTGCCTGGCCTCCTGAATTCCCACCGGCGTTCCGCCAGATCTTGTCAAACCAGTCCCAGGTGTAGATCTCCTCACGGTGCTCGAGCGAGTTGTACACCCGGATGAGCTGCGTCCCGTCCTGCGTAACCATCGTTTCGGAAATCGTCACGAAGTGTCCGACCGCGGCATCCGGATTGGCGCTGAGGGTCCCCCTCGCCGCATCAACCCCGACGAGGGGTGTGATCGCGTAGCCTTCCGCGAGCCTGTGCGCAACGTTTTCGAATGTGGGATAGGCAAGCCGATTCTCCTCATCCCAATGCAGCCATACGGTGTCCTCGGAGCCGGCAAATCTGCCGATCTGGTCCGCTTCCCAGCCTAGCTCGCGGTAGAGATCTCGGATCTCGTAGGTCCACGCTGTATCACCCTTGATCAGCATCTCCTCGTTGACCTCGGCGAAGGACACATATACCTCCAGCATGTCCCTGGCCCCCACCGCGTATCCCACCGCATCGAGGCCGCAGAGATTGAACTGACTGGATGCCCAATCCTGTGACTGTGCTGCCCGGGCTCGTTCGGCTAGGCCCACGTCATCGGGATTCTCGGACTTGCTGAGTTCTCTCAAATAGATCCCCAGGTCTTGGTACTGCCACCTACGTAGGTCCGGCCTTCCGTATTCTTGCGCCCTAGGAAGGTTCGGCAGTTGGAAGAGATACGAGGACTTTGGAGGTAAGTACGGCCCGGTCTGTTGACCCGTCCTGGCATCGAAAAGACTCGCGGGCAATCCGAAGAGATAGATTCCAAACATCTCCTCAAGGTAAGGCAAACCAGCCTGCGCCGGCCGGAATGCGCCTTCCGTTCTGCCCGCCAGAAATTGCACCCACTGCCGCCGGTATCCCTCCAGCATGGCCTGCCGATCGTCGACGGGCATCTCCCTCCACTCGCGTACGTCAACCCACGGGGGTTGCCGACCAAGTAGCAGCCACTGGGGCAGGATGGTCAGTCCGGCAAACTGATCGACGGTCGCCCGGATGGTCAACGCCAGCTGATAGAAGCCGTCTTGAGCCGCGACATCCGCCTTGGCAAAACCCTCCGCTTTCTCGGCGAGGTACTCACCCGCCTCGACCATTGGACTAAGGATTCGCTGGATCGAAGCGGCTGCCTCAACCTGCATGCTCTGGACCTGCGGTCCAAACTGCCCCTCGTAGCTCGGCGCGCCACCCGCAGCCTGCTCGGCATCCCACTGCAGCTTCAGGACACGCTGGGCCATCGCAGCATACTGTTCGCTTGCGAGCCGCAATTGGTCGGGGTCAACCTGGATGGTGGTCACATCTTCAGAATACTATGAAACCCGGCTCGATGGCTAACCCCGCAGTCCCGAAGCTCCGCCCCACGCGAGGAATTCCTGCCGCGACCGGGGTCCAAGGCCCGTCGGTCGGTCTGAGCTTGTGCGCCCCGGCTTCTACGGAGACCTCGGACTTTCGCCCGCTTGCCCACCGACCTGGTTGCGTATACCCTTTCCGCCGGGGAGACGGGGCCGCAGCGCGGAAACCGGGGACACATGGAATCAAGCGTGGAAGCACGGCGGACGAACTGGCGCAAGCTGCTCTGGTATCTCATCCCCTGGGCGCTCGCCACCTTCACCCGCATGCAATCCGGCCTGCTCGGCACGCTCTTCCTGCTCTCGCTCGGCGGCGCCATTACGATCGCCGTCCGCCGCGAGATCGTTGCCCTCATCCTGCGCATCGAGCACGTCCCACTTTTTAAGCCGGCCTGGGAGATCCATCGCACGATTCCCGGTCCCGTTCGCAAGCTGCTCGGCTTCTTCGCTCCGTTCGTTCTCTCGATCCTCACTGTTCAGATCATTGAGCTCGGTGGCTTTCAGGCGATGCTGCTGTCGCTGGCGGTATCCACTCCGGTGGCCTTCTTCTTCTTTCGCAAGCCGCTCGAATGAGCCGCCGACTGCCGAGCCCTGCTCTCATCGCCGTCGGCACCGCCGCGCTTTCCTTAGGGATTTTGGCCTTCCTGCTGGACGCCGCCGGGTGGATCGGAATGCCCTTCACCCTGACCTTTGTCAGTCTGCCCGGGCTGCTGGTGGTCGTCGTGCTGGCGGTCTACGCCCGGCGGGCCGACGAGGCCCTCGTGTGGGGCCGGCTCAAGAACGGCCTGTGGGCCGGGCTGGCCGGCACGCTCGTGTACGACGCGCTGCGGGGAGCGGTTCAGCTCAGCGGGATTTTTCACTACAACGCCTTTCGAGCCATCCCGCTCTTCGGCTCGCTGATGACGGAGTAGCGCGTCACCTCGCTGCCGGTGCC
>CAYHSI010000218.1:0-3868 GCA_964359225.1 uncultured Anaerolineaceae bacterium | reverse complement strand
TGGGCAAGGACGTTCATGCCCTGGTAGGCCAGCAGCACCGGAGGCGCCTTTGGCATGAAGATCGCCGAGCGGGTCAACGTCCGACCCAGCAGCCATTCCACCACGGCGGTCAGGGCCAGCCACTTGAAGAGGCGCGGGGAGGTCAAGCCAGAACTACCTCCGTCGCGCCATCAAGCTGCCTAACACATAAAGCCCAACTGCGCCGAGACCGATCAAGACCGCAGTGGCGGCCATGGGCGCAAGCACGAAGATGAAAGGTTCTCGGCTGATGGCGGGGGAAGTTACTTGGGCTTCGGGAGCCCTGGCGGGGGCAGGCTTTTCAAATTGCAGCGAGATCCATTGGGAGGTGGACTTCCGCCCGTCGCGTTCGCCGTTGCTGCCATCCCAGACGGCGAAGGCGAGAGGATAAACCCGGTCCGGGCTGAAGACGACATCGTGGGTTTCGGGCGAGGCCAGCTCGCGCAGGAAAATGACCTGCCAAAGTCCGTTGGCCCAGGTTCCGAAGCCCTGAACGTTCTGCTCCTCGGCAGGTTGAGAAGCCATCGTTCCGAACCCACCTGCGACTAAATCTTCGACCGGCGAAGCCCGGCTGGCGATCGCGAACAGATTCCCAGCAGCCAACGCGGGCAGGTAATTGGGGTCGATGTAATCAGCCGGCCCGGCCAGCACGCCCAGGCTGGGGTCGGCAAAGGGGTATGAATCCACGTGCATGTCGGGATAGATCGTCTCCATGTCCTGGCGCGCCGCGATATCTGCCTGCCAGTCCGCCTTCCAGTGCCAGATGTTCACGTCACCCCCTGCCTGGCCCATGCAGAAGAACGGTGGCCCTTCTGCCAGCGGGAACTGAACAGCCACTGCATCCCGGAAATCCTGGACCCGGATCATCTGGCTATCTTGCGTATCGTCGGCCCACTCCAGCAACAGTGCGAGTTGGGAGCCATTGTGGAGTGCCCGCACGCTGACGGATTGAATCGAGGCACCGGTCAATTGTGGCAGGGTCACCTGCTGCGCGCTCAGCGGGACCGGGACGGCGGCTGCTTCCGTCCACATTGGCGAATTGACTGCGCTGGCGGTCAGACTACCCGGGATATAGGCGGCGACGAGGGTGAGGCCCTGCGAGCTTGCCAGCGGCACACGCGCGAGAGTGAGAATCCCCACCAAGGCGATCACCGCCAGAGTTGCCAGTCTCGAACGAGTGATCATTTCATCCCTCTGGCCCCGGCCCTACCGTAGATCGACGGGGCAGCCTTCACAGGAAAAGCTCGGATCAAAAGGCGTGGGTCTGGAGACTTCGAGCCCTCCCGCGGCAACCCCAAGCCGCTCGGTGTCGGCCTGAATGAAGGCGGCGGCAAATCGCGACAGGGACGGATAGGGGGTGCCGCTGGCATGTTCAGCGATGATTTTCGCAAAGGGATCGATCCAGCGACCGAGGTGGTCCCCCAAAAACATCCGCTGGGCCTGTAGACAGGCCTCGGTATGGGCGGCGTCGCCCTTTGTGGCTGCCAGGCAGCCCTTGAGCGCGAGCACGTGCATGAACTCGAGCTCGACGGCCACATGGTCCGGGCGCTCTCTGACCGCACCGCCGAGCGTGAACCCGAAGGCGCGGTAAAAGCCGCTTAGATCAGCCAGCTCCTGGCTTTGACGGAACTCGTGAGGAAGCCCGAATTCGGTTTCGTAGCACAGTGGGCCGGTCAGGCCAAAGGCCAGCCGATGGGCCCGCTGCAGCTCGGCAAGTTCGAGCGGCTCGATGTCGAGGCCTGGCTTCACCCCATTCAGGTCGCTTAGCACGTCTTGAATTAACGGGACATCAACGGTCCAATTCTCCTCCGGATACAAGAACGCCGTCGAGAGGAAGCCGTACATTTGGGCCCGGCGAAAGTCAATTTCCGAGTTGATGGTCTTATCTGAGACACTCATGGCACCTCGCCTGACCAACTAAATGGAGTTCAGCCGTTCTGCCGGCCGCTCGTACAGCGGCTCGACGACGCTCAAACGCACTGCCTCCCGGCCCTTGGCGTCGAACCCAATCACCGTGTCGTTGTACATCTGCCACGGGCGGCCGTTGATCTCGGTCTCGAGCACCAACGGACCCTGCTCGATCTCAAACCGGAAGATCATCCGCTGGGTGGTGCGGAAAAGCTGGAGCACGGCCAACAGCTCGCGGGAAGGCGCGGTGTAACGGTCGATGGCCTCCTGCACACCAGGGCCGAACATTTGGTGCAGGTAGGCGCGCGGCGCCCAGCGGGGCGGGATGTAGTAAATGTTTGGTTCCGTGCCGAACTGAGGGTAAAGCGGAAGTGCCACGCGCTCGACTTTGACTAGGTGATAGAGCGGATGCTGGCGGTCCTCGACCCACGACCCGTCCTCTGCGATGCCCACCAGGCCGTTTAAGCGGATCTTTCCCGGGCAAACCGCCATGCAGCGGCTTTCCATGGGGACACCCTCGCTAAGAGGATCGAGGCCTTCGACCCTGGGATAGCAAGCCACGCACTTCTCGCTGGTGCGGGTTGTCCCCCGGAACATGGACTTCTTATACGGGCACTGCTCGACGCATTTCTTGTAGCCACGGCAACGGGCCTGATCGATCAGGACGATCCCATCTTCCGGTCGCTTGTAGATCGCCTGGCGTGGGCAGGCCGCGGCGCAAGCGGGGTAGGTGCAGTGATTGCAGAGACGCTGCAAATAGAAAAACCAGGTCTGGTGTTCGGGAAGGGAAGCTCCCTGCCGGCTGATGCCGAGACGATCGCCTTGATAGCTGGTGGAGGTGTCCTCGTAGAGGTTGGGTGCACTCCATTCGGTATCTGCGGGTAGATAGCCCAGGGCCTGGTCCGCGGGGGCGGAGGCCTCGGTGATGGTCATGCCCTCATAGACGCCATAGGGAGCGTTGGCGCTGGCTTGGGAGGGGTCCCAGGCTGGCTGCCGGCCCGCGGCGCGGTGGGCCTCGTCCAGCAATTGCAGGATTTTCACGTCCCAGTGGTGAGGGTAGCCGCCATAGGGCTTGCTCTCGACATTGTTCCACCACATGTACTCCTGACCCTTGGAGAAAGTCCAGGTGGCCTTGCATGCTCCGGAGCAGGTCTGGCAGCCGATGCAGCGGTTGATGTTGAACACGGCCGCGAATTGTCGTTCCGGGTGCACCTCTTCGAAGACATAGCTCATCTTGCGGCCGAGCTGCCAGTTGTAGACCTCAGGCATCGGGAGGCTCCTTGCTGGGCGGCGTCCACTTGGCCTGCGTCCTTCGGATCAGCGCCTGAACGTAGGCCTCCCCCTTCTGGCGAAAGATGTTGTGGGTGGCCAGGAAGGTGGGGTTGACGAAGAGGGTCATCAGCCTGCGCTCGCTCCAGCCCAAGCGGACGTACTCTTCTACCAGCGCTTCGGCCATCGCCTCCAACTCCCCGGCCTCCGCAGGCAGCATCATCCCGACCAACTCCATGGGGTCATCTGAGGAGAATTCCTTAGCCATCCGGAGCTCCCTTCACGCCGATCGTCTTTCCCGACATGTAGCGGAGCATGAAATCGTTCTCGTGGGCCGGAGTCATCCCAGTGAGTGCCGGCTTCCAAGGGCCTTTGCCTCCCAACCCCCCATCTTCGGCCTTGGTTACTTTGACCAAGGTCTCTTTGGGCACCGTGTTCAAGGCATGGTTGTCGGCTTCCCCGCCGAACATGAACTCCATGCTCACCTTCTTCTTATGGAACAGGGTATCGGTCTGGTGCATGGGCATAGACCAATCGCGCGAGACCGACTGCTGGGATCCGTAGCGCAGGTTGGCCATGTATCCCGTGCCTTCGGACCGGGCCAGGCCGTCGGGGCGGGTCTCGTGGGCCAGCACCGACTTCTCGGTGGCCATAAAGGGCCCGTGCTTGAGCA
>CAYHSI010000217.1:0-3877 GCA_964359225.1 uncultured Anaerolineaceae bacterium | reverse complement strand
GGCCGAGGGCGAACGGAAGTACGGGCCGAAAGGCCTGCACCGCAAGAAAGGCCGGTATCGCCGCAATCGGCTGCGGCAGGCTGGAGAAGATTGCCCATCCCACGCACTTCCAGCCGCTCACGCCCTCCGCCCGCAGGGGCAGCGATACCGCCACCCCCTCCGGAATGTTGTGAACCGCGATGGCCACCGTCATTAGCAGCCCCAGCGAGACTATCCCCGAGCCGTAGGCCACTCCGATCGCCAGCCCCTCTGGAAAGCTATGGATGAACATCGTCCCCAGAATCAGCACAATCCGGGCATTTCCCCGCACGGATGCCCCGGGAACCGGAATCCCGTGCTCGTCGTGTTCGTGGCCGGAAATCAGGGTCGAAGCCCATCCAAAGAGGGCGGTGCCGACAAGTACCCCAATCGCCACCGGGGTGATCCCGCCCTCATTCACTCCCGGGATGATCAGATTAAAGACCGACGCCGACAGCATCATCCCACCGGCCACCGCCCATCCGAGCCGGGCTACTTCGTCCGGAAACCGGCGCACGAACACGAACGGCAGGCCGCCGAGCCCGGTCGCCAGCATCGTGATCGTGGCAGCAATTACGGTTTGTGCCAACGTCGGCATTTCACTAGGCCTGCCTTGCCCCAGTCCTGGGTCCAACCCTTCTGACAGAGCGGCCCAGCAGCAATATCCCTGACCCCCTGTAGGTTGTCAAGTGTCGTTCGACCGAGCGGAAGAGGGACACCCGTCTCGGCTGCAGTCGGGGATGCTCAACCGCAGGCTTGCCAGCGCCTCCGAGTTGCGGGATAGTTCGGCCATGCCGGCGCGGCTGCGGTCGGTCATAAGTTATCTCGCCTGGGGGATGCTCTTCGGGCTGACCTATGCCCAATCCCCGCTCTACACCTCAAATCAGAATCAATATTTCCTCCACGGTCTGGCCCAGGCCGGGGTCGGACACTTAACGGAGGACTGGCTGGCCGGCACGGCCGATCCGACCCCGGTGTTCAGCGGACTGGTGGCAGTCACCGCCCGCTATCTCCATCCGAACGCCGTTTACGTGTACTTCCTGCTGCTCGCTGCGGTCTACTATCACAGCCTGCGCCGGATCGCGGCTCAGTTCTTCAACCTGGAGCCGTCCTCAATCGCCGGCGGTGTGTTCGCGGCGTTGTTGTTCGTCGCGCATTCGGCCGCGCTGCGCTTCGCCCTCGGCCGCGGGATTGGCGGCATCTGGGAGTACGCTTTCGACGGCGGGGTCGCCGGCCAGCGCCTGCTCGGCGACGTGCTGCAGCCGAGTGCCTTCGGTGTGCTCCTGCTCTTGTCCGTTCAGCAGCAGCTGGAGGGCCACAGCCGGCGAGCCCTGGTGGCGGCCGCGCTGGCCGCCACGGTTCACCCAACTTACCTTCTGGTGGCCGGAAGCTTGACGACGGCCTACATGCTTGATTCCGTCCGCCAAAAGCGCAGACTGCGTGAGGTCCTGCAGACCGCAGGCTTGGCGCTGCTGCTCGTGGTGCCCATCCTGATCTACGTCGGACAAACTTTCCTTCCGGCGTCTGCGGAGGCCCAACGAATACTGGTCAGCTTCCGGCTCCCGGCCCACGCTGTTCCGGCCGAGTGGTTCGATGGGTCAGCCATCGCCAAGCTCGCTTGGATCGGGTTGGCGCTCTATCTGGCGCGCTCGAGCCGGCTGGCCGGCGTGATAGCGGTGTCGCTGGGGATCGGGGTTGGACTCACCCTGCTGCAGGTCGGACTAAACAGCGACGCGCTCGCGCTGGCTTTCCCCTGGAGGGTCTCAACGATCCTGGCACCGCTGGCGACCGCAGTGCTCGCCGGCGCAGCTGCCGGCTGGATCGCCACCCGCGTCCGTGGCCGCGTCTTGCGGGTGCTGGTCGGACTGGCGATCGGGATTTCGGTACTGAGCGGCGCGGCCGCGACCGGGCTTCAGGCAATTCAGCGGGAAGCCGCGCCGGAGCGTGGCGTACTCGAGTTCGTGAAAACTGCGAAGGCTCCCGGGCAGGTTTATTTGATTCCGCCCAGGCTTCAGGATTTTCGGCTGGTCACCGGCGCTCCAATCGTCGCCGATTTCAAGTCCATTCCCTATCGCGGTGACGAGGTGCTGGATTGGTACGAACGCAATCGTCTGCTAAGCTTTTTCTATCGAGACCAGATCTCCGAGATCGATTGCGGGCTGTTGGACGAATTCGCAAATTCGTACGGCGCTACCCATGTCGTGCTGGAACCCGATCAGCGCGGGTTGGTCTGCCCTGGCCTTGAACCTATCTACGATGACGGGCAGTACTCGGTGCACCGGTTGGACCGGCAAGGCTGAGAATTGGCATGCCCGAGCTTCCCGAACTCGAAATCGTGCGAGACGTCTTGCAGCGCCGGCTGGTGGGCAGGCGGATTGTGAAGGTCTCCCTGTCTCCCAAGGGCGGACCGATCGTTGTCCGCGATCTCACCGGCCATGGATTTCGGGAAGGGCTCACGGGGCGCTCAGTTGAGTCGGTTCAACGGCGGGGCAAGTTCCTTTTGTTTGCCCTCGGAACCGAGACCGGCTCAAAACTAGGGGGTAGCCGTGGCGAGCAGCCTCTAACTCTGGCGGTGAATCCCAAGCTCACCGGCCGCCTGCAGCTCAGTGCTCCGGCGGGTAAGAAGGCCGGCCCGGTGCACGTCACCCTGCATTTCGAGGCCCCGACCGAGGAGCTGCGTTATGTCGATCAGAAGCGCATGGGCCAGCTCTATCTGACCGCGGAGCTGGCCGCGATTCCAACCTTTGCGGAGATGGGTCCGGATGCGTTGGAGGCCTCGCCCGAAACCTTCCGCAATCGCCTGCGGCGCTTTCGAGGCGAGATCAAGGGCGTGCTGGCGCGAGAGCAGTTTCTGGCCGGGATCGGAAATGCATACGCCGACGAGATTCTGTGGCAGGCTCGTTTGCACCCTTATCGCAAAGTCAGCGCCCTGAGCCCGGAAGAGATCGACCGCCTGTACGCGGCCATGAATGTGACCCTGCGCGAATCGATCGAGAAGGTCGAGGCCGCGATGGGCGAGAACATCCATCTCAAACCGCGCGACTTCTTCGCGGTTCACATGCGAGGCGGGAAGCTGTGCCCACGCTGCGGAGCAAAGGTGTCCGAAATCACGGCCGGGGGCCGGATCACGAACTTCTGCCGCAGTTGCCAGCCGGGCGGCCTGATCCGGGGGCTCTGAGTCTGATCCGCCGAAGTGGGAGCTCCCGCTCTCTGACTTCGCTCAGCCGCGCGACTTTCTCCCAAACGGGCTGTATCCATCATTAAGAATGGTGATTCATCCGCACGGCGCTGTCGGAGGGATATCCTGCTGGCTGACAGCACCGGTGCGGCTCGCCAATCCCGCAGCCGCCGTCTCAAGATGCAGGGAGAAATGAAACCAGCAACATGGCCTTGGCTTGGAATCGCCGCGCTCGTGCTGACGGGGCTGAGCTGCGGCCGCCTCTCCGTTACAGAGAACCGCGTGACGGAAGAGGTGGGTAGCCCGGCTCCCACTGCACCCCCACCGCTGACCAATACGCCCGCCCCTGTCCCCGACGCCTATCGGTCGCTCTATGACAGCCTGGACAATGACCTGGCCGCCGTGGAGGCGTATGTCGCCAGCCTGCCCTCCGACTCCCTCGCCGGGACCCTATTCGGGGCCGAGCTGCTCGTCGCCAGCGGCAACCGCGGCCAGGCCCTGTTGGGCCCCCAAACCATGGGCGTCGTCGAGCTCTCCCTTGACCGCCTCCAGGAGATTGGCGTGGATGGAGTCACGGTGCAAATCGCCGATCCGCTGCTGGCCCCTGAGTTCCCCGATTCGGAGGCCTATCTGGCCTTCTATCAGCAGGTAGCGGAGGAGGTGCATCGCCGCGGCCTGCTG
>CAYHSI010000216.1:0-3907 GCA_964359225.1 uncultured Anaerolineaceae bacterium | reverse complement strand
CCTGGCTCAGCTCAAAATCCGGCGCCAGGCTGCCCAGGAGCAGCCCTGGCTCGTTCACCGGCGCCGGCTGGAGCTCAACTTCAGCCGGGGGCTCGACCGACTGAGTCGGGACTCCGAAGAAGATCACCGCCCCCAGGACGACCCCCAGCACGAGCCCCGCAGCCATCGGCCACCAGGCTCGCATCAGATTTCAACAACAACCCGCGTGCCGGGATTCGGCCACTGGACCGTCAGATCGCCCGGCCGATAGGCCACGATCGGATCGGTCCAGCGAAACAGCCACTTGGCGTCTTCCGGTCTCAGATTGATGCAGCCGCGGGATCGAGGAGCTCCGTAGTCTCCATGCCAGTAAGTCGAGTGCAGGGCGGCGCCACTGCCGTGGAAGAGCACCGTCCAGCCGACTCCTGGGAGGTCGTAGCCGCTCACCGCGTCGCCACCCGACATGTGTCGGGATACCATCTTGCGCCAGGTCCACATCTGGCCGATCGGCGTATTCGATGTGAATTGACCGTCCTGCGGATAGTAGGCGAAACCGGAGGAGATCCGGGCGAAGAACACCTCGAGGCCGGACTCGAAGGCCGAGAGCTCCTGCCGGGTGATGTTCACCACCACTCGCTTGTCTTCGGCCTGGGGAGAGATGGGAGCGATCTCCTCCGCGGAGATCGGCCGGAACGCCGCTCCTTGAGCGTACATAACGACCCCGTTCTCGTCGTGCACTCGATACCAGATGGCCCCATCCGAACCGGTTACCCGATCTTCCACGTTCAGGACCATGCTGTAGTAGAGCCGGTAGCGGAGGGGCGAGGCCGGATCCGGCTGGCGCAGGCCGTCCACGAACGGCACGCTCACCTCGGTCCACAACCCGTCGCCAGGAACCTGAGTCAGGATGGGATTGAGCTGATTTCGGACTCGCTGAGCGTAAGCGGACCAGAGGAACCCTTCCTCAGTCTCGTACCACACGTGATTGTGCGGGTAGACCCCACGACCGATGATCTCCCGTTCGACCACCAACACCTCATCGAATACTCTCGATCCGACCACTGAGCTGTCGGGCCGGGGCCTGGAGTGGAGCGATACCTCGGGTTCGGTGATGCGGGCCAGCTGATCCGCCTCGGCAAGCCGGAACAGCCCAGGCCGGTCGGCCACGGCCAGGCCGGAGAGGGAGACCCCGGCCAGCCGGATGAAGTCTCTTCTTGAGATCTCGGGCATGCGGCGAAGTTGGATCACCGATCGAATTGACCCGGACAAAAGGATCCGGCCCCGCGGGTCAGATCCGCATTCGGCGGAGCCGAAGGCTATTGGTGACGACCGCGATCGAGCTGAAAGCCATCGCGGCGGCGGCCAACATCGGGCTCAGCTGCCCGAGGGCTGCCAACGGGATCAAGAGGGTATTGTAGAAGAAGGCCCAGAACAGGTTTTGCTTGATCACTCGTAGGGTGATCCGCGATAGGCGGATCGCGCGCGGTAAGACTCGCAAGTCTCCGCTCATGAGGGTCACCGGCGCGGCGGCGATGGCCACGTCGGTCCCGGTGCCAATTGCGATTCCAACGCTCGCCTCTGCCAGAGCGGGTGCGTCGTTGATCCCGTCGCCGACCATCGCAATCTGTATCCCGTTCGCTTGCAAGCGCCTGACCTGTTCGGCCTTCTCGGCTGGACGAACCTCAGCTAAGACATCTTCCGAGTCGAACAGGCCAACCTGTCGGCCGATGGCCGAGGCGGTCCGTCGATTGTCGCCACTCATCAACATGACCCGTAGACCCATCTGCTGCAGTTCCTGCACGGCCTGCCGGGATCCCTCCTTCAATTGGTCAGCAACTGCCAGGATGCCAGCCAACTTGCCATCAACGGCGACCCCGACCGCAGTCTCAGCCGCCGCCTCGAGCTGCATAAGCTGATCTGCCAGACCGTCCGTTGAAACTCCCCGCTCCTGGAGTAGCGTGGCATTCCCAACGAGCACGGTCTGCCCTCCGACGTGAGCGAGCACCCCCCCGCCTGGAAACGCTTCGAACCGATCCGGCGGGATTGGCCGCAGGCCGCGCGCCTGAGCCTCTGCGAGGATGGCCTCTCCAATTGGGTGCTCAGAGCCCATCTCTGCGCTTGCGGCCATGCGGAGCAGTTCCGCGTCCTCGATCCCTGCTCCATCGGACAGGATCTTGGTGACCGCGGGCTGCCCGCGGGTGATTGTGCCGGTCTTATCGAGCACGAACGTCGAAATCCGTCCGGTCCGCTCGAGCGCATCGCTTGACCGGAACAAGATCCCCATCTGGGCGCCCTTACCGAGTCCGACTGTGACTGCCGTCGGAGTCGCAAGGCCCATCGCGCATGGGCAGGCGATCACCAGGACTGCCACCGTGCTGATCAGGGCCCGGGTGAACTGGGAGAGTTCGGGGCTGGGTGGCACGAAGAAAAACCAGGCGATGAAAGTCAAGGCTGCGACCGGCAGCACCGCCGGAACAAAGACGGAAGATACTTTGTCCGCCAGGTGCTGGATCGGGGCCTTGCTGGCCTGGGCCTCTTGCACTAGGCGAATAATTTGCGCCAGAGCGGTATCGCGTCCCACCTTTGTGGCCTCGAATTTCAGCATCCCCAATCGGTTCAAGGTCGCGGCAAACACCGGCTCCCCTGCCCGCTTGGAGACCGGGATCGATTCACCGGTCAGCATCGACTCATCGACCGAGGAGTGGCCATCAACGACCACCCCGTCGACCGGCAGCTGTTCGCCCGGACGCACGACCACCAAATCGCCGACAATCACTTCGTCAACGGGGACCTCAATCTCGCGGCCCCCACGCTCGATGCGCGCCAGCTTCGGCTTGAGGCGCAGCAAGGCTCGAATGGCGTCGCTGGTTTGGGCCTTGGCCCGGGCCTCCAGGTAACGGCCGAGCACGATCAAGGTGACGATGACTGCCGCGGACTCGAAGAACGGTTGCCCCTCGACCCAGCCAAGAGCCACGGCAAGTGAGTATCCGTAAGCCGCGAGCACTCCCATTGCAACATGAACGTCCATATTGGCCGTCCGATTGCGAATGGCCTTGTAACTGCCTTCCAGGAACTGCCAACCCACATGAAAGACCACCGGTGTCGTAAGCGCCAACAGGATCCAGCCAAACCACGCAGCACCTGAAATCGTGGGCGGGATCACGCCGAAGTCGGCGAGCATTGCCATCGACAAGACAGGCGCCGTGAGGACCGCACCCCGGATAAACAGCCTCCACTGGTGGCGGACGGCCTTGGCACGGGCTTCTCCCTCGGGGTCCTCCAGTGTCTCTTCAACCTCGAGGGTGCGGAAGCCGGCCTGCCGGATTGCCTCTCGGATCTCGCGCTGGGAGACGGCGGTCGGAATGTACTCAAGTAGCACCCGCTCGTTGGCGAGATTGACCTTGGCCGAGACGACCCCACTCAGGGCCATTAGTCGATCCTGCAGGCGTTGGGCCTCTGGCGCATCACTCAGTCGTTCAAGCGCCAGCTCGGCTTGGGCTATGGCAATGTCATACCCCACCTTGCGAACCTGGTCGACGATCTCGGATTGCCGGGAACGCTCTGGATCGAAGGTGACGAAAGCCCGCTCACTGGCCAAGTTAACGCTGACTTTCCCCACCCCCTCCAGTCGACCCAAGACGCGCTCGATAGTTACCGCGCAATTGGCGCAGTGCATGCCCGTGATGGGCAGGGTCAGCTCCACCGATTGATTTGCCAAGTCTCGAACTCCCTCCTAATCTAGACCTTCGAGGCCATCTCGTAGACCTCGGTGATTTCCTTGAGCATCTGTTCCCGCTTCTCCCCATCCAGCGAGTTGGAGAGGCAGGTCTGCATATGATCGTCCAACACACTCACGCTAATCTTGGTAAGCGCCGCCTGCACGGCCTGGATCTGTCGGATCACATCAATGCAGTACGCATCGTTCTCG
>CAYHSI010000215.1:0-3917 GCA_964359225.1 uncultured Anaerolineaceae bacterium | reverse complement strand
TTCAGCTAGGAGCGCAACCATGAGAACAGCTGAAACCCAGGGTATCGCTACTCAATGATCGCTACAGACCGCCTGCAACGTACGTCGCGGCTCAGCAGTAATGGTCCTAGCATCGCATTTCCGATGCTCTGAAAGTGTTCAAGACTTGGGCTGCAATGTTCCACTTGCTGCAAGGCGGGGGGCGATCCCGGCCATTTGTGTCGTATCATTTCCTCTAGCGCAACTAGCTGGCAGGATAGTTGATGGTGGCGAGGAAGGGCGTTCATCGAGGATACTTCCAGGTCATCGACTGGGGAAATACCTTACACACTCGATGGCCCGGGACAAGGCGATTGGATTTCGCTAACTGGTGGCTGGGTTTACTTTGGCTAGCAGTGGTGATGTCAGCTTGTTCTGACACATTGCTTCCTCGAACAACGACCGAGCCACAGCCTTCTCTGGACGCGATGCTAGACACCCCGGGCTCGGCGTCACTCCAAGTTGGCACGGAGAATGTGCCACCTACGACGCGCGATCAACCTCCCACACCTGTACGGCTTACAGGTGAGGCAATAGCCGCTTGTCCAGTGACGCTGCCTAATGGCAAGTCACCCCCGAGTGACCGGCAAGCCGTGGACTTCAACCTAGGAAACGAAGAGGGCACCCTCTTCACGATTCCTTGGCCTGGCGGAAAGGTGATCTTCACACCCAAGGGGCCGGGGTTTAAGAGTCCCGATGGCTCGTTAGCTATGAAATGGGCCTGGTATCGTACGATCCCAGGCGATGTTGTGATTGACGGGAAACGACTTGATACGCCTGCACCTCCTATGCCCACGCTGGTCCTCAGAGGTAGTGAAGACGGATACGGCGAGACCGGATTCCAGCCAAGCGCATTGGTATTTCCAACTCAAGGGTGTTGGGAAGTCACCGCAAGTGTAGAGGAGGCCAGCCTGAGCTTCGTAACTTTGGCCCTTCAGATTTCATTTGACCCAGCAGCGCCGCAATGGTTGCCGCCCGAAAAACAGTTGATGTTTGCCGATAGCCTCGTGGATGGTTGGCCCAACGCGTTTGGATTTGTTTTTCGCTCGCCCGATGGAGGCGAAGTCATCGTTGAGACTCTCGAGGGAGTTCACAAAGGTCGGGAGCGGTTCCGCGCTCCTGCCGAGACCTATGTTGAGGTCCGAGAGGCGCGCGGTGTCTGCACTCGGGGCAGGTGGGATCGCTACGGGAAATGGGAATCCAGTGCCGACGTTGCTATCCTAGAATGGGAAGCGGAAGGCTTCAGTTATCGGATCACCTCTACCGGGGTAGGGCTGCAGTGCGCAGACCTCTTGGAGATCGCTTTGTTGCTGAGCAGCTTTTGACGCGATCCGCAGTCAGAGACTGCAGCTTGGAATTGCTTGGGAGGACATGCTCCGGATCGCGGGGGCGCAGCCCTAAAATGTGGGCCGGTCTACGCCGACGCGCCGGAGTAGTGGCGCAGGCCGACGTGCCAGAACCAGCGGGCGGCGATCAGGGCCAGCCCGGCCATGACCGGAGCCAGCACCAAGCTCAGCGGGGCCAGGCGGGCGGTGAGCGCCTCGGCCGGCACGGTCACTGCGAAGGCCACCGGCACCAGGAAGGTCAGCCCCAACCGCAGCCAGGGTGGGTAGATTCCCACCGGCCAACGGCCGGCCTGGTACAGCCGATCGAACATCTCGTACATTGCCCAGGTGCGGACCACCCAGAAGGAGGTGGTTGCGATCGCCAGCCAGAAGCTGTAGAAGATCAGCCCACCGCACACCAGGACCACGCCGAAGGCGGCCGCCTCGCCCAGCCCGATCCCCTTCCCCAGCCGAGTCACGGCGAAGATCAGGACCCCCAGCCCGACGAACACGTCCACCAAGCGCCACATCTCAAACCGGGTCACGCTGACCAGGAGTTGCGAATCCTCCGGCTTGGTCAGGGTGTAGTCGAGCGATCCGTCCTGCACCCCTTCCGCGATCTGCCACATGTTGGGCTGAACGATGGAGCGGACGAATCCGCCGATCAGGGTGTGCACGCCCACCACGACCAGCAGCTCGAGCGGACCCCAGCCGGCCAGCGTCTCGGTGTGGTAGAAGATCAGTCCGAGCCCGGCTAGTCCGATGGCGAGGCCGAGCACCGAGTTGAACAGTTGCAGCAGCAAGTTGGCGCGGTACTGCAGCTCGTTGAGCGCGCTCAGTCGTAGGTAGGTCCAGACGACCCGGGCGAGGTGGGCCATCAGCCTCCGACCGCCGCGTACCGCCAGACGGCACGCCGCCACACGAAACGGATGAGCAGGACCATCACCGTCAACCAGACCATCTGCATCGCGAATCCGAAGAGCATCTCGTCCGGCTGGCTTCGTCCAAGCAAGAGCTCAAGTGGGAAGTAGAACATCCACTTGAACGGCAGGAGGTTGGCGACCTGCTGGGCCCACTCTGGCAGCACGGTGAGCGGCGCGATGCGCCCCGAGAAGAAAAACTCGACCCCGTACCAGAGCTCGAATAGGGCCCCAAGCCTCGTCGTCCAGAAGGAGGTCAGCGCAAGCCCGTACATGAGCACATAGCGGAGAACGAAGGCCAGGATCAGCGCCGGGATTAGAGCCAGTAAGGACCACGGAACCAGATCGAACCTAGGCTTGAACAGGAGGGCCAGAGCAATCATGGCGGGGATGACCGTGATCATGGCCACGGCCTTGCTGGCAAGCATCTCAGAGGTGTCGGCGAAAATCGGATGAACGGGTCGAAGGAGCAGTGAATTGAAGTCGCCTCGCCGAATTCGCCCCTCCATCGCGTAGGGACTCCAGCCAGTTGTGATATTTCTCACAAACATCCAGGCAATGAAATAGCCTGCGATCTCATCCGTCGAAAAGCCGCCAACCTCCCCGCCACGGGCCTCGGCCACCGTGGTCCACACCACCAAGTAGATTAGCGACTCGATCAACAGACCGATCATCCCCATGCCCTCCTGGACGCGGTACTGGAAGGTCGCAATCAAGTGGGCCTTGAAGGCTGCCAGGAGTATGCGAGCGATGTGGCTCACTCGATCGCTCCCTTGGCGAACACCATTTCGATCACATCCTCAATGGGCGGGTCTTCAACCGTCAAGTCTACGATCGGGACCTCCGCCAGCAGGCGAGCGGTCATGCCCGGAACCTCGCTCTTGGGAACCCGGAAGGAGACTGTTCCCAGGTCCGATTCCACGATCTCGCCGTACCCGCTCAAGTCGAGGCTCTGGTCCGCCGGCTTCACGATCACCTTCTTGTGGCTGGTGAAGCGAGCGGCCAAAGCCGACAGATCGCCATCAAACAGGATGCCGCCCTGATGGATCACAATGACCCGCTTGCAGAGCGCTTCCACGTCTGCCATGTAGTGGCTGCTCAGCAGCACGGTCGCGCCCTCGCGCTGGTTGTACTCGGCGATGAACTTCCGGATCCGCCGCTGCATTGGGACATCCAACCCAAGGGTGGGCTCATCCAGAAACAGCACCCGCGGGTGGTGCAGCAGCGAGCCGGCGATCTCAACCTTCATCCGCTCGCCGAGTGAGAGGTTGCGCACCGGCTTGCGGATGAGGTCCTTCATATCCAGGATCTCGACGAATTCATCGACCGTGCGCTTGTAAAGCCCGGGGTCGATCTCGTAGATCGCCTGATTTAGGTCGTACGAGTCGGCGGCCGGGATGTCCCAGATCAGCTGGTTGCGCTGCCCAGTCACCAAAGTGATCTGGCGCAGAAACTGTCGCTCGCGCAGATGCGGCAGATGGCCCAAGACTCTGGCCTCGCCTCCGGTGGGGTGCAGCAAGCCGGAGAGCATCTTGAGGGTGGTAGTCTTCCCGGCCCCGTTCGGTCCCAGGAATCCAACAATCTCTCCAGGCTGGATTGCGAAGTTAATGGCCTGGACCGCCTTGACCTCCCGCTTCTCGCGGCGGAACAAGCC
>CAYHSI010000214.1:0-3924 GCA_964359225.1 uncultured Anaerolineaceae bacterium | reverse complement strand
CCGCCGCGGCCGCGCCTGCGGCTCCGAGCCGGAGCCAGTACAGCCGCCTGCCGGAAGCCACCTGCCACCGTTCAGCGCCCATCCCGGCCAGCAGCGCAAACGAGAAGACCAACAATAGGTTCCAGCGGGTGGGCGCCTGAAAAAGGGCGAAGGTCGGTACGGATCGAAAGAGCCATGGAAACACGGGTGTGTTCTTGCCGAGTGCCAGCACGAGAGAGACCCCACCGGTTCCCAACAAGAACCACTTCAAACGATTCGGGTTGCGGCTGAGCAGCCCGCCCAGCGCCAATAGGATTGGCAAGCTGCCCAGGTAGAGGTGATCTTCCCAATAGTTACCGTAGCCCCAGTAGTTGCCGGCCCGTGGGTTGCCGAACAGATCGGGAGCTAGCAGTCCAAGCAGCCGCCACGGCCAAAAGGAATAGTTGAGTGCGAACTCCGGATCGAGCCCGGCTGAGCGATCCGACAGGCCCAAGTATTCGAGAGTTGGGATCAACTGGACCGCGGCCAGTCCGAAGGCGAGGGCGGAAGCCGCACCCAGCCCGCTCGCGGCTTTCCATAGACCTGACCAGCGGGCCCGGGTCCAGCCTCTGTATCCGATCCAAGCCGCGCAGAAGACCCAGGTATAGGCCGCGGTCTGGGCGTGACCGGCCAGCCATTGCAGCGCCAGGGCCAGGGCGAGCAGTGCGATCCCGTACGTTCTGCGGCGGTTTAGAGTGTGCTCGGCGGCGACGAGCACCCACGGCAGCCAGGAAGCCGCGGCGTTGATACTCAGAAAGCCGGACCTGGCGACAAGATACCCGGACATCCCGAAGCAGATCCCCGCCAGGGTTTGGGCGAAACGACCGAGGCCGAGCCGGCGGACCAACACGGCCGTTCCGGCCCCAGCCCAGATCAGATGCAGCATCACGAGCAGGGTCTGTCCCCAGGCTACATCCATCAACAGCAAGATCCAGTTTGGCGGATACAACAAAGCGGATTGGTAATTCGCGAGCAGAGGGGCCCCGAGCCCAAGCCAAGGATTCCACAGCGGAAAGTGACCGCCGAGGACCATCTCCTTTGCAGCCACCCGCCATGGTGTGAATTGCAACAGCGGTGCACCCCAGAACAACCCGCGTCCCCGAATCAAGGCCGGTCCAAATGTGAACACTGGGCCGGCAATTAGCGGCAACCAGGGAAGCAACGTCCGGCGCAAAAACGCACTCGTCGCGTTACCCATCGGAGCGCATACAAGTGGAATAGATGGCATAAGCTCCAGAGACGTAGGCTGGGCGCAGGCATTCCCAACTGGTTGGGTCCCATCCCCCCAGCGTTCGCTCCGCCGGGCCGTAGAAAAGGTAATCCACCTGCTCGGCCTTCAACAGAGCGAGCCGTGCTTCGGCGGTAGTTAGGACGTCAAAGAACCCTTCGACCCGTGGGGTGAGTTCGGCCAACCCGGGCGTTTCTGGCCCGTGCCCGGCAACCACTCTGACCGGCGTCCAAGCCGGAAGTGCGTTGCTGGTCTGGTAGGCTGCCAGCACCACCTCCCCACCGGCCGCTTCCTTCCTTAGCCAGCCGAAGGCCGCAACCTCGGCGGCCGGTCGGAAGGCCGGCAACCCAGGCCGGGCCGCCGTCTGGATTCCAGCGATCAGGATCAAAACCGTGCTTGGCAACAGGACGGCGGTGAGCCCCACTCTGATAAATACTTGCCATCGGGCGGCCAACCGTTGGGCTCCAACTGCAGCGAGGACCAGCAGCGCCACCCAACCTGCCTCGGGGAGCCGACGCTGGATGTTCACTGGCGCGTAGGCGAGCACCGGTAGGACGATTGCCCAACCCACAGGGAACAGCAGGGCTGCCTCCCTGCGTTTCAGCAGCCAGGCCGCTCCTGCAATCGCAAGCGGCAGCACGGCGCCGAAGGCCAACAGGTAATGGAGGGGGTGCGGGGAGTGAATGATATTTTGGTCGGCCCAGGTTTGGAGGAAGGGATCGCGGGCGTAGGTCGCTCCCAGATAAGCGAGCAGCGGGAGAACCGGGACCAGAGCCCGCCCGAACTGCCTCAACCAAGCCCTGCGTTCCGAGCCGGCCGAGGCGAAGCCGAGGCTTGCGATCTGGTGAGCGGTGATGGCCGCCAGGCCGGAGACCACGCTGGGTGGGTGGATCAAACCGGCGAGCAGGAGTAAGCCACCTGCGGCCCAGCCCCGGGACGGATTGAGGTACAAAACGAACCCACCGAGCAGCGCTGCCCGCCCCAGCACCAGATGCGGCAGACCATATACGGCCAGGAATCCAAAGGTCTCCGGTGAGTAATAATCGAGCGGCAGACTGCCCAGCCAATCACCCTCCCCAGCAACGACCGCTAGCCAGCCCAATCCTCCACCGGCGGTCGCCAGCACTGTTGCCCATCTGCTCCACCGGGTCTGGACTGCGAATTGAGTGATGAATCGGTGGGTAGCCAGGACCAACAGCGGGAGGGCGATCACGCGTAGCGCGTGGAAGGCCAGAATCGAGGACGCGTGGGATCCGCCGACCAACTTGCCGAGTAGCAAGTAAGGGAGAAAGGCGAGCACCCCGGGCTGCTCGACGCTGGTGTAGGGAGTTCGAAAAAGCCAGGCCCCCTGATAGCCGGCGAGCATCTTCGCGATGTACGAGTTCCCATCTTCGACTCCAAAAAGGAAACCAGTGAAGCGCCAATCCGCGCCTTGATTAAGCGCGGCGACCAGGTAGGGCAGGCTTGTAATCGCGGCGAGCACGAGGGAGTATCCGAGGACCCACTTCAGTTCAGACCGGCTCATCGGCGGAACCACAGAGAGGCGAGCGCCAGCCCAGAGATCAATGTGATTCCCAGGCCGGCAAGTAGGCTTGCCGGGCGCAGCGTAAATTGAATCTCATGTACGCCGGGTGGAAGATCCACTGCGCGAAACAGTCCGCCTTCCGTCTGAAGGACGGCCGGATCACCGTCGACTTCTACCCTCCAGCCTGGGTAGGCCAGTTCGCTCAGCACCAGCCGTCCGGGACCGTCGGCAGCGATCCGGATGCGGTTTGGCGTCCACACTTCGGTCAAGACCCGCCGCCAGCCGGGTGCCGTGCGGGTCTCAATCCAGGCTCGCGGCCGGGCTGCCGGGTTGGTGTACCGGTAATGCCCCTCGAGCCTGCCTGCCGGATCGAACCCGCCAGGCTGCAGCGGGTAGGCCGATACAACTTCCGCAATGCTCAGCAGCCCGAGCTTCTCGGAATCCAGACGGACTCCCCTGCTCAGCCCCGGCCCGCCTTCCGGGAACGCGGGAAGCGTCACAGAATAGACCGTGTTGCGAATGCCTGTCGCCTCGCTCATGAACTCAATGTAGCTGGCGAGCTGCAGCGGGTTGATCCCGTCCGCCGTCTCGAGCCGAAGCAACGAAGCAGACGGCTGCGGCAGGCTGTAAGACGGCGAGAAGACCCGTGAGGGTGGACTCGCTTCTATCTGCCCAGCAACGACCCGGGTCCGCGGGTCGGGCGCCCCGGCGCCTGGCCTGACCTCCAGCGTGGCAAAGTTCACTAGCCCGAGGTCGAGCAGGATCAGCAGCAGCCAACCTGCCCAGGCTCTCCCCCCGCCCCGGCGGCTTGCTGCAGCCCAGGCAACCGCAATCCCGACCAACCCGACCGAGACCAGGTGCGGAAACCAGATCGTCAGGCTGGCGCCAGGCGCGGCCCGGCTCGCCGCAGCCCAGCCGGAGATGAGGGTGGCGACTGCGATCGCCAGGGCCAGCCGGACAACTCGTTTTGCGGCTAGCTCGCCAGTCAGGATCCGATGCAGACCGTAGCCGGCCAGGATACTGATGGCGAACCCCGAAAGAAAGAGACTGCGGGCAGGCACCCGCAGCTGGGCAAGCCCTGGGACCACGGTTCGGAGCAGTGGATAGAGCGGGGACCCGGATCCCAACCCGAGCAATAGCATCGCCCCCGCAG
>CAYHSI010000213.1:0-3930 GCA_964359225.1 uncultured Anaerolineaceae bacterium | reverse complement strand
CGATCGAGGCCTGGCAGGCCAAGGCCGAGCGGAATGCAGCGATCGATTACGGATTCCACATGAATATCACTCGGCTGGATGATGGAGTGCGCAGAGAGATTCCACTCCTCGCCGATCGTGGGATCACCACGCTGAAGGTGTTTACCGCCTACAACGGCCGGCTGCGCCTGCAAGACGGCGAGATCTTTCAGGTCATGCGAATCGCAAAGGAGCACGGCTTGCTGACTATGCTCCACGCCGAGAACGGCGACGTGATCGAGATCCTCACCGCCGAGGCGTTGGCTGCCGGGCATACCGGGCCGGAGTGGCACGCCCTCAGCCGGCCAGCCTGGGGAGCGGTAGAGGCGGTGCTGCGAGGGATCGCGCTGGCCGAGCAGGCCGGCGCCCCGCTGTACGTCGTCCACCTCAACACCGCCGGAGAGCTGGATCAGATCCGCTACGGGCGGGCCCGCGGCGCCAGAGTGATGGCCGAAACCTGCCCGCAGTACTTACTCTTCAACCTCCAGCATCTGAAGCGCCCGGACGGCGCGAAGTGGGTTTGCTCGCCGCCGGTGCGGACCGAGCAAGACAACGCGGCCCTCTGGTCCGGCCTGAGCGACGGCAGTCTACAGACCGTCGGCACCGACCATTGTCCCTTCTTCTACGATGGCCGGCGCTCAATCGACTATGAAGGTGCGCCGGTCGCCATTCCGGGAAAGGAGCTAGGCGCCCGCGATTTCAGCAAGATCCCCAACGGTCTGCCGGGGGTCGGAGATCGGATGCCGATCCTCTGGACCAGCGGGGTGGGGCAGGGTCGCATCACCGCGGCCCAATTTGTCGCGCTGACCAGCACCAACCCGGCCAAGATCTTCGGCCTCTATCCGCAGAAAGGCGAGCTGCTGCCCGGGTCGGACGCCGACCTGGTGGTCTGGGATCCAGCCCGCCGGCTGACCTACGGTCTGGAGCACTCCCATCATCGGACCGACTACAGTCCGTACGAAGGATGGGACTTGGTGGGATTCCCCGAAAAAGTGTTCCTGCGGGGCCAGCTCATCGTGGATGGGGATCGATGGCTCGGACGGCGGGGCCAGGGACGCTTTATCAAGCGTTCGCCGGGAGCTGAAGTGCTGTGATCCGGTCCATGCTACAATCGAGTGACCTCGGATCGGGCGGTCGCGCGCAGGGGGTACCTGCGCCGGCGTCAGGCATCCCCGCTTCTCGATAAGTGCCGGCCGATCCTCAGCGCCTCGCCTAACATGCGTCGTTGGGAGCAGTACCGGACCCCAGAACACCTTGCCGACGCGCTCGCAATCCTGCGCGAACCGGGTGGCAGCGCCGCGATCGTCGCCGGCGGCACCGACCTGCTGCTGGATCTCCAGCAGGAGCGTCATCCGGCGGTTAAGACCCTGGTAGATGTCAGCCGGGTGGGTGAGATGCTCGAGGTCGCCGAGCGCGCCGGTTGGATCGAGATTGGAGCCGCGGTGCCGCTGAATGAGATCATCCGCCACCCGCTGGTGCGGGCCAACGCCGACTGCCTGGTGGAGGCCAGCGGACTGATCGGTGGGCCTCAGGTCCGCAATGTCGCGACCCTGGGAGGCAATGTTGCCCATGCTCTGCCGGCCGGCGATGGAACGATCGCCTTGCTGGCGCTCGGTTCCGAGGCGCTGCTCGCTGGCACTGACGGGACCCGCTGGCAGCCGCTGGAGAATCTCTTCGAAGCCCCCGGCAAGACGACCTTTGACCAAACCCGCGAGATCCTGGTCGGGTTTCGATTTCCGGCCAAGCGGCCGGACGAGGCTTCCGCTTTCTATCGCGTAATGCGGCCGCAGGGCGTCGCGATCGCAATCCTGAACATGGCGACCCGGATCAAATTCGCCGCTGATTACACGGTCTTGGAGGCCGCGCTGGCAGTTGGCCCCGCCGGGCCGCGGCCGCTGCGAGCCAGAGCCGCCGAGGCCGCCTTGCTCGGGCGGAACCTGGACGAATCGACCCTCGAGGACACCGTGGCCGCGCTGCTGTCGGAGGTCGAACTCCGCACCAGCCCGCACCGGGCCACCGCCGAATACCGCCGTCATCTACTTCGGACTCTGCTGCGACGCACCCTGCTCGGCGCCGAACGCAGGCTGCGGTCGGCCGCGAATGCCGACTCGAATGGAGCGGGGCCGGAGCCGGATCACCGATGAGTTCCGACCGAACCCCGACTACCGCCAGCGAACTGCAGCTGACCGTCAACGGCCAGCTTCATCGGCTCACCGTTGGGCAGAGTGAGATGCTCTCGGATGTCCTGCGCTATCGGCTGGGCCTGACCGGCACCAAGATCGCCTGTGAGGAAGCCGAATGCGGGACCTGCACGGTGCTGCTGGATGGGCCCCCGGTGCTGTCGTGCGTCCTTCCGGCGTTCAAGGCCGCCGGGCGATCGATCGTCACGATCGAAGGCCTCGCGAGCAATGGCACCCTCCACCCGCTGCAGGAAGCCTTCGTCTCACATGGCGCCGTGCAGTGCGGCTTCTGCATTCCCGGCCAGATCATGACCGCGGCCGCGCTGCTGGAGAGCAATTCTGATCCCTCGGAAGAAGAGATCCGGCAGGCGCTCAAAGACACGCTCTGCCGCTGCGCCGGGTATCCCACGATCATCCGCTCGATTCGGGCGGCGGCGAGAAAGCTGAATACCGGCGAGCCGATCGGTGTCCCGGATCTTCCCACCTCCACCCAGACCCGGGTCGTGGGCCAGCTTGTCCCGCGTCCGGATGCGGTCGACAAGGTGACTGGCAAAGCGATGTTCGCGGATGATTATGCCTTCTCCGAGATGCTGCACGGAGCAACCCTGCGGGCCGGCGTCCCGCATGCCATCGTGCGCCGGCTGGACGTCACCCGGGCCCAGGCACTGGACGGTGTTGTCGCAGTTCTCACTGCCGCAGACATCCCGGGGGAACATAACCACGGGCTGGTCATCAAGGACTGGCCGGCGTTGGTTGGGCTCGGTGAGCGGGTCCGCTACGTTGGGGACGCGGTCGCGCTCGTGGCGGCCGAGACCCGCGAGCTGGCTCATCAGGCGATCGGGCTCATCGAGATCGAGCTCGACCTGCAGCCGGTGGTCTCCGACCCGGTCCAGGCCCGCTCGGCAGACGCCCCCCAGCTGCATGCCAAAGGCAACCTGCTCAAACACATCAAGGTCCGCAAGGGGGATCTGGACGTGGGCTGGGCCGAGAGTGAGGTCCTGCTCGAGGATACCTATTACACCCCGATCACCGAACACGCTTTCCTCGAGCCGGAGTGCAGCATCGCCCGCCTCACTCATGATGGTCGGATCGAGGTGGTTGTGGGGTCCCAAATCCCGTACGCCGACCGCAGTCAAATTGCCCGCTGCCTGGGGATCTCCGATGAACAGGTCCGGGTTGTTGGGGCGCTGATCGGCGGAGGATTTGGCGGCAAGGAGGACATTGCCGGCCAGATCCACGCCGCGCTGCTGGCCAAGGCCACCGGGCGCCCGGTCAAGATCCTGTACGACCGGCACGAGAGCATGTTGGTTCATCCGAAGCGGCACGCCACCCAAATCCGGGTGAAGCTGGGCGCCAAGCTCGATGGAACGCTCGTGGCCGCCGAGACCGAGCTCTATGGCGATACCGGCGCCTACGCCTCGCTGGGGGAGAAGGTGATGACCCGGGCCACCACCCACTCAGCCGGCCCATATGTCGTTCCTCACGTCAAGGCCGACTGCTATGCCATGTACACCAACAATCCGCCGGCTGGAGCTTTCCGCGGTTTTGGCGTGACTCAATCGGCCTTCGCAGTCGAATCGGCAATGGACCAATTGGCCGCACGGCTCGAGCTGGATCCGATCGAGCTGCGGCTCAAGAACGCATTGCGGGTAGGAACGATCACCAACACCGGCCAAATGCTGCGGGAGAGTGTCGGTCTGGTCGAGTGTATCGAGCGAGTCCGGGCGATGCT
>CAYHSI010000212.1:0-3998 GCA_964359225.1 uncultured Anaerolineaceae bacterium | reverse complement strand
CGGCGACCGAGGCGCTTGACCGACTGCACACGACGGCGGAGGCCCACCACCGAGTGATCGTACTGGAACTGATGGGGCGGGACGCCGGCTTCATCGCCCTGCAGGCGGGCATCGCAGGTGGAGCGGACGTGATCCTTATCCCAGAAATCCCATTTGAGTTCAAAGGGATTTGTGAGACGATCCAAGCCCGCGCCAGCCGGGGCAGGCACTTCAGCACGGTGGCGGTGGCCGAGGGCGCCCGGCCGAAAGGCGGAGAACAGGTGTTCCGAAGGGCGGGCGACGAGCTGGCGACCGCCCGCCTGGGCGGCATCGGGCAAACGGTCGCGGAATATGTGGAAGAGGTGTGCGGGATGGAGTCCAGGGTTGTGGTGCTGGGTCATCTGCAGCGGGGCGGTTCGCCGACCGCCTTCGACCGCTGGCTGGCGACCCGCTTTGGGGCCGGCGCATTCCGCCTGGCGCAGGAGCGGTCGTACGGGAGGATGGTCGCATTGCGAGGGTCGAACATCGTAGACCTGCCGCTCGACGAAGCACTGGCAGTCCCGAAGCGAGTGGATCTTAATGGCGACGGGGTGCGCACGGCCCGGACGCTCGGGCTCTGCCTGGGTGATTGACGCCTGAGGTTCCGCAAGGATCGAAAGATGGAAACGACGGATGTGCGCATAGCCAAAGGAGACCATGACAGCGATCAGGATCGCCGTAGTCGCCTGTCGATATTGAATGGTGTCTGGTTGGCGCGCGAGCCACTTCGGGTTTTTGCGATTGGATTCCTGCTGGCCGCGGCGTTCTTTCTCGTCGAGGCGGGCGCGGCCGAGATCGTGCTGGCCCGCCGGTCGGACTGTGTCGAGCAGCTCGGTCGAATGCGGCTTGCCCCAAACCCTGAGCAGGCCTGCATGTCAGAATTTCAGTTTTTCTTGGCTCGAGCGGTATCGCGGGGGGTGTTCGTCTCGGCAGACCCCGAGCCATCCGGGGCGATCGCCTGGCCGCTGATGGCCGGGTTGTACGGCCTGATGGGCGGGGCGCTGGCCCGGATGAAGCCGACCCGCGGGATCGTGGTCTACCTCGGCGTCCACCTGGCCCTGCTGATGGTGCTGATGTCGCTGGATTTCCTCTCTCAGTTCATCGTCTAGAACAAAGCTGATTCGGGTCTGGGAAAAGGAAGGAGCCGCCTCATCGGCGGCTCCGCCTTTTGCGCTGCGGCACTTCCTCATCCTAGACGGAGGAGGGATGCCGCAGCGCGACGTTCGTGAGAGCTACTACTCATGGGCACCACCTCCTCGACTTTAGGATAGCGAGGTTGAGGCTCTTTGCGAGCCGGGCTGGAGTATCTCACAGCCCCGGAACGATGTCAATCACCCAAGCGGCCGGCGGGATCACAGGATGAGCATCGCGTCCCCGAACGAGTAGAAGCGATATCCTTTGGCCTTGGCGACCGCATAGGCCTCCAGAATCCGTTCCCGGCCGGCGAAGGCGGAGACCATCATCAGCAGGGTGGAGCGGGGAAGGTGAAAGTTGGTGAGCATGGCATCGACGATCCGGAATTCGAAACCGGGCAAGATAAACAGGTCGGTTAAGCCCTCGAACGGCCCTAGCCCGTCTCCCGAGGCCGTCTGGCGGGCGGCAGTCTCCAGCGCCCGGACTGAAGTTGTTCCGACCGCAACGACCCGCCCACCGGCCTGCCTCGCTTGACGCACAGCCCGAGTGACCTGCTCGCCAACCTGGCACCATTCGGTGTGAATCGGGTGGTTGGTTGGATCTGGCTCGCTGACCGGCAGGAAGGTGTCGAGCCCGATGTGCAGCGTGAGCTTGCAGACTGTCACGCCCCGCTCCATCACTTCGTTCAACAGCTCATCCGTAAAGTGCAGCCCGGCCGTCGGGGCAGCCGCGGAGCCGGGGTGGCGGGCAAAGACGGTCTGGTACTCATTCGGATCTCGCAGTGGCTCGTGAATGTAGGGCGGCAGCGGAGGGGCCCCGAACTGATCTAACTCGGGCGAAATCTCGGTCTCGAACCGAACGATCCGCCTGGCACCGCCCAGGTCCTCAACGATATCCGCCCAAGGCCCACCAATGACCTTCAGCCGGGTTCCAGGGCGGGGCCCTCTCCCTCCGGCCAGCGCCTCCCAGCTGCGGGGCCCAAGCCGGCGGAGCAGCAGCAGCTCGCCGCGCCCTCCGCTGGGCGCCTTCCATACCCGCAGCCGGGCCTGGATCACCCGGCTCTCGTTCAACACCAAGGTATCGCCTGGCCGAAGGAATTCGGGCAGCTGCGCGAACTGGGTGTGTTCGATCGAGCCGCTTGCTCGGTCCAAAACCATCAGCCGGGAGGAATCGCGCGGCGAGGCCGGGCGCTGGGCGATGCGTTCCGGAGGAAGGTCGTAGTCGAATTCGGCGGTACGCAAACTTAGCGGTTGAGCAGCCGGACGCCGGTCGGGCGGGACTGCTACAGCTCGGGCAAGCGTGGCTGGGGACCGGCGGGTGGCTGGAGACCCAGGTGCTCGTAGGCCCGCGGAGTTGCGACCCGGCCCTGAGGAGTCCGGTCGATAAAGCCGAGCTGGAGCAGGTAGGGCTCGACCACATCCATGATCGTATCCGGCTCCTCGCTCATGGAGGCCGCGATCGTCTGGAGGCCCACCGGCCCGCCATCATATTTCTCGATTACGGTTGTGAGCACTCTTCGATCGGCTTCGTCCAGCCCGAGGTCGTCGATATCGAGCAGCTCCAACGCCTCCCCGGCGACCGACCGTGAGATCCGGCCATCGGCTCGCACCTGAGCGTAGTCTCGCACCCGACGGAGCAACCGCAACGCCACCCGCGGCGTGCCGCGGGACCGACAGGCGATCTCGTCGATGCCTTCCGGCGTAACGTCAATGTCCAAGACCGTCGCCGCTCGTTCGACGATCGCCTTCATTGCCGGTAGCTCGTAAAAGTCAAGCCGGTGGACCGCGCCGAAGCGGGACCGCAGCGGAGCGGTTAAGAGCGCCAACCGGGTAGTGGCCCCCACGACGGTGAATTTCGGGAGGCGCAACCGGAGCGACCGGGCGCTCGGTCCCTTACCGATGGTGAGGTCGAGGGCGAATTCCTCCATCGCCGGATAGAGGATCTCTTCGACCGCCCGGCCCAAACGGTGGATCTCATCGATGAACAGAATATCAATCGATTGCAGGTTGGTCAGGATGGCCGCAAGGTCACCGGCCCGTTCGATGGCGGGACCCGAGGTGATCTTGAAGTTTGAATCCATCTCATTGGCGAGGATGTGGGCCAGGGTGGTCTTGCCCAATCCCGGCGGTCCATAAAAGAGCACGTGGTCGAGCGGTTCGCCGCGGCCGCGGGCGGCTTGAATCAGAATCGCCAGGTTTTCCCGGACCCGGTCCTGGCCGATCATGTCGGACAACCGGGCCGGGCGCAGGGCCTGAATCGTGGGGTCTGAGACCTGGCGGGCAGGGGAAACCACTCGCTCGCCTTGAAGGGTCACAGGGCGATTATACAGGAAGCGATTTGGTGGCACATCCGGGGTAGGCCATCCGCCCAGTTGACCCTGGGGGGGTCCTTCACTATACTCACCCATTGGGCGTCCTCAGGCCCAGAACTGCTAGCCCTTCTTGGCGAGCCGCTGATTTCGTTCCCACTGGCCTCTTCGAATATGCCGTCATAGGCAGGCAGCGACCAAGGAGGAAAGCAAAGCGTGTTCGCAATTGGCCTGCGCCAACTGCAGCAGGCGCTGGATCAGAAGGCCAATCAGATCCAGCAAGAATTCATCCTGGCCAGCGAGCAGCTGGAAGAAGTCGGCCGCAAACTGCTGGAGCCCGTCCCTGAGGACCGCGATCGCCTAAAAGCGCAGCAACGCTCGCTACGGGCCCGTCAACAGACTCTAGCGGACGAGGTCAACACCTGGAGGGAGCGGGCCCGCGGAGTACGCAGCCAGTCCGGCGCCCACTCACTCCGCACATACCTCAATGAATTGCTCAAACTCGACGATCCGCTACTAACCCCGGCGATTCAGCACA
>CAYHSI010000211.1:0-4030 GCA_964359225.1 uncultured Anaerolineaceae bacterium | reverse complement strand
GACAGTCGACTTGGGGACAACCGGAAAGGCTGTCTAAACGAGTGAGATAAGAAGCGCGCACCGGCGAATTTTAGCCGGTGCGCACGCTGCGATTAGGGGTGACCTGTGCTTGTCGGTCGGGCTACTTTTGCCAGTAGCCAATCAACTTCTGCCGCTGAGCTGGATTGCGCAGCCGGCGCAGCGCCTGGGCCTCGAGCTGGCGGGCCCGCTCCCGGGTGACGCCCAGATTGCGGCCAATCTCCTCCAGCGTACGCACCTTGCCATCCAGCAGGCCGTAGCGGAGCTCCAGAGCTGCTCGCTCCCGCTCCGGGATTTCTTCCAACGCCTTTTCGAGATCCTCACCCAGGAGCACTCCCGAGGTCCACTCTTCCGGGTCGGGCCCCTCTTCGTCGGGCAGCAAATCTCCCAGCTCCCGCTCGGAGCCCTCCTCCAACGGCGATTCCAGCGACATAGGCTGTTCGGTCGCCCGCCTCACTTCTGTTACGTGTTCCGGAGTCGTCTCCAGCGCCTCCGCAAGTTCCTCCACGCTGGGTTCACGCCCGAGCTCCATCGTCAAGACGATAGTCTTGTGGCGAAGTTTGGTGATCATCTCGCCGAGATACACCGGCAGGCGGATGACCCGGCTTTGATCGGAGAGGGCCCGGGTGACTGCCTGCCGGATCCACCAGGTCGCATAGGTGGAGAACTTGAGCCCGCGCTGATACTCGAACTTCTTGGCGGCCCGGATCAGGCCGATATGCCCTTCCTGGATCAGATCGGTAAACGGCACTCCCCGGCCCCGGTATCTTCTGGCTACGCTTACCACCAGCCGGGAGTTGGCCAGAATCAGGTGCTCGAAAGCGGCCATCCCGTCCTGCACCTGTCGAAGCAGTTCGGCGCGGTGCTCCGGTCCGCCGGTCGTCTTCAGCAGTGCGTCGCTGGCCCGATTGCCGCGTTCGATCCGCTTGGCCAGCTCGACCTCCTCGTGCATCTTGAGCAGCGGCACTCGGCCCACCGTGGAAAGGTACTGGGCGATCGAATCGCCGGAATCGGCCGCCTGCATGGCGGAGTGGTCGAAATCTTCAGGCTCTTCCGTCACGGATGCGCTTTCCTCCACCCCTTCATTACCCGGGGGGCTGCCCGTCGGGTTCAGGTGCCCCGAGCACTGGCTAGGGAGGTGGCCGGCCCGCGCGGCGAATAGCCGGGAAGCCAGCTTCTCCCGGCTGTTTATACGGAATTTCGATAAGAACTGGATTGGTGAAATGTCAGCGTTTTATTAGAACGCTGAGAGGCGGGAAGCCGGGCCGATCTTGGAGTGGGGAAGGCGGCGGTTTAGCGCGAGCTTAGCAGCCCCAGACCGGCGGCCCCTGCGGCGGCCAACACGGCCATCCCGACCAGCGCCTGAACCACGGTCTTCGGCTCCATTCCCGGCATCACAACCTGACCGTCTCCGTAGGATTTGAAGTGCTGGCCCCACTCGTTTCGGAGGGCTGCCCGGACCCGCGACCGACCCACGAACGGGTACCAGTAGACGTTGTGATAGAAGTTGCTGGCGAAATACGACCAGGGGACGAGCGGAGATCGAAGGAGCAGCTTTTCCAGCGGCTTCAGCGGTCCGTGGTAGATTGCCTTCTGACCCCGGCTGGCCAAGGTGTCCTCCTGGACGAAGCCCCACGGCTTTTCCTGCTCGATGTCATAACCCACCACCCGGATTTGGCGCGGATCGCCGATGCCCAGGCCGAGTTCATGGGCTCGGCGGATGAACCGAATCTGCATCGGATCGAAGCCCTGCAATTTGGCAGACACCGCATCGATCGCCACCTGGTCGGCCGAGGCGAGCAGCAGGTCCTTCTGGTGCCAGCGCATCGCCCGCGGTCCGGGCCCGTCTCCGGCGAAGGTGCCGTCCATGACCGCAAAGATTCCGGGATGGATATCCTGTTGGATCATCAGCAAATCCACCAAGGTGTCATGGATGACCGCATGGGTCCAGTGCCGATCGCGGTGCAGCAAGCCGCCGAAGGCGTTCTTCATGGCACCGGTAATGGTCGTGAACACGTGGGTCTTGATCGTCGGCAGGTGAATGATGTTGAGCCCCACCAGCGCCCGGGGGATGAAGACGCCCTTCGGGTAAACCTTGTCCAGGACCAGCAGAGGCCGCTTGGGCTGATATTCGAACCATTCGAAATTCTGCTCATACAGGTATATGCACGGAACTTGATGCTTGTCGGTGACGAATCGGTGTTTGTTGTTGAACTCGCCGACGGCCGTGTCGACCACCACGGTGTCGTTGTGCACGCCGACCAGATCCTGGTAACCGGCTTCCCGGAGCGCCAGGATCACCCCCTCGATCTGCCAGGGGGCGGAGGAGCAGGCCGGGTACCAGGTTTGCCAGGAGATGTTGATCTTGAGGCCGGTGGTCACGCCTTTGGGCAGGGCGCTCTCGACCTCAGCCAGCTGCATCACCCGACCGATATCGTCGAGGACCGTCTTGGGAGTAGTCTTCTGGGCAGCCACCAATCCGCGGGCGGGCGTCATGAGCAGGATTCTAAATCAGTGTCGCGCTCGAGCAAAGGAGCCGTCGGTCCTTGCGGCGAACTGAGCAACCGCTCAGTCGGCCGATTCGACCTGCATGCTACAATACGCCACGATGGACCCCTTTGAATACCATCGACTGGGTCTGAGCACGTTCAATACTTCCAAGTCTGCCCGGCGGCAACAGCGGGTTGAAATCTACTTGCCGATGGGACTGGCAGTTCTGCTGCTCGTCGCGAGCGGAGTGCTGCTGCGACGAGCGGGAGTTGGGGACCCGAGCGTATGGGCCGACGTCGGGCTCGCCTTCTTGCTTGGAATGGGTCTTGTCCTGGGTCTGCTGCTGCTGGTGGTCGTGGCCGCGGCTGCGGTCGGAGTCTGGTACTTGGTCCGACTCCTGCCGGCCCCATTCATGGAAGCGCGCACGGTGCTGGCCAAGACTCGGCAAGCGGCGCTACAGGCCAGCGACCGAACCGCCCAAGCGGTTATCCTCCCGAGTGCCGGCTTGAGCGCCCTTCGGGCGGCCTTCAGCCACCTGGCTTCGATTCTGCAAAGGTAGATCCGCTTGGATTCCGGGTGGAAGGGCAAAGTACTGCTCATCGGGGGCCTGATCGGCGCACTGACCGGATTGGGCGCCGCGTACGTCATCATCTCCAAGTCCCACGAGCACGACGAGCCCCCAAAGATCGGAGCCGGAGACGGCGTGCGCCTGGGGCTGCTGCTGCTCGGGCTCGTGCGCCAGATCGGCGAACTGGGGGCTGGGCAGGAGGAGTGAGCGGATTCGAAGCCGGGAACCCGCCCTGGTGAGACCCACCAGGGCGTTTTGGTTGTGGGGGCTGCTGTTGATTGCCGGTGGAGCTGTGTCGTGTCGTCCGATTGCGCCGGACAGCCCGCCTCCACCACCATCAACCGCGGCAACGCTGACCCCGGCATCCACGCCGACCGCGACCCTCTCCCCAACCCCCGCCCCGCTTCGCTTGTGGGTATCCGCCGCGCTGCCGAACCTGCTCAAGTCCTCGGCCGCTGCGATCCAAGAGATTGAAGGGCGGGCCGTCGAGAGGGTGGAAGATCCGGCAAATGCGGAAGTGCGAATTGAACCCAGACCGGAGCGACCGCTCGCACGCTGGATCTACGTAGCCGTGGCGCCGTTCCCCAGCCTCAAGGATGAATTGAGCTCCATGGAGTTGCAGGAGCTGTGGACCCACGGGTCAAAGGTGTTCGTCGGAATCCCAGACGTCGAGGCACTAGCAGGCCTGCTTGGGGATGCTTCGGCCCAGGTGGTACCGGCCGAACTGCTGAGCGAGGCGGCGTGGAGCGCCGATACGGCCTATGCGATCGTGCCCTTCGAAGCACTGGAACCTCGCTGGAAGGTGCTGGCGATCGATGGGCAGTCGCCGGTGCGCGACCAGTTTGATTCAGAGAACTATCCGCTGGCCATCGACTTCGGGTTGAGCGGCGACCCGGCCGGGATGGATGCGGTCCAGAGCGCCTTGGCCTGGCCTGCCAGCAATCGGGATCCGGA
>CAYHSI010000210.1:1213-4036 GCA_964359225.1 uncultured Anaerolineaceae bacterium | reverse complement strand
TCCTCCGGCCGCCTGGATCCCAGGAAGGGGCGATATCGGCCGCCGGGTGATCTGTGAGTTGGACCGGAGACTGGCTTCCATCAATGGGCAGAATCCAGATATTGAAGTCGTCCGCATAATGGGCCTCGTAGGCCAGCCAGAGGCCATCGGGCGACCAGGTCGGATTCCCCTCGAATCCAGGCGTCCCGGTCAGTCGGCGAAGCTCCCCGGTCAGCAGGTCCAATAAGTACAGTTCCCAGTTGCCATCTCGATGCGAACTGAAGGCCAGCTGGTCCAGGTTGGGGCTGACCGCGGGATCGCGGTTGTCCCAATCTCCCTCGGTCAGCTGACGAATCTGGGGATCGCCGGGGAGGAAGGCTAGGATCTGGCTGCGGCCAGCCACACTGGCCGACACCACGAAGGCGCCTGCGTAGGTAATACGGTTCGGGCGGGCCGGCGCCGTAGCGGCCAGCTCTGGACCAGCAGCGAGCTCCTGCACACTCACGGGCACCACCGGATCGAGAGCGGCCGGCGCGGCACTCCCGGCCTTCAGTTCAGCCCAACCTGCCAGGCCGACCAGCGCCGGGATCGAGACTAGGAGAAGTGCGACGCTTCGCCACCCTCGGGGCTTACCTCGGGCAGCGCTACGCCGTGATTTTGTGAGCAAGCTGCAGCTTCCCTGCGGCCCATTCCGGGGCCGCCCGCATTATACAGACGGAGCCAGTGGGTGCAAGCCAGATGCCAAAGAAGGACAGGAAAAGGCCGCCTTCGGGCGGCCTTTGCAGGACAGGAGGTTGGATGAACTGACGAGTTGTGAGCGAACCGGCTAGTCAGGCCGATTCAAAGCGAGGCTACCAGCGACTTTCGGCCACCTCGACAGGGAGGAGGAAGGACTCGGCAAACAGCTCTTCACTCCCCCCCTGCGCCCGATAGGCATCGACGAACGCATTCGGTGCTAACAGGATGGAGGCGAAGTAGCTTGCCGATTCCTTCAAGTCCGACATCAACAGGTCGGGCAGACCGATATCCCTCCCGTGCTTGCTCGTGATCATGGCGCTGAGGGTCTCTCGGGCCAGGGCATGCCGCCTGGCGGTTTCAGATAGATCGACCCGCACGAAAATGCTGCCACGTTGACCGGGGGGACGAGCGAAAGTCGCATCCCACAGGTTGGAGTACATGTCGACCACCCCGAAATCCTCTTGGTAGGCTTCCGGGGGGTGATCGAGAATGGCCTCGATCGGCACTGGAGGCTCTGCGGCACCGCTATACTCGACCAGGGCGCGGGCCACGTTCTCCAAGAACCAGTGGCGCTCTTCGCGGGTGATCTGGATCATGCAACTTGCTCTTGAGCTGCCTGCGAGTCGGCCGGCAACAGCCCTTCCAGCGGGGACGGGAACTGCAGGCGAGGCGCCTGAGCTTCCGCGGCCCGTACGTGCCGGTATGAGATCACCGCGAACTCAGCCCAGGAATCGCACTCGATTCCGGTGAGCTGGGCCTGCAGATCGGGGGTGAACCCCACATCGGCGAGCACATCGCCGATGCGTCCGGCCCGGAAGGCCTGGACCACACCCGGGTCGATGATCGAACGTGCCACCAACTGATTCAGCGATTGCATAGACATGGAATTGCCTCCTGTCGATTGGGTTGCTGAGATCTCGGTTCCGATTGTTCGATTTGTCTTCATTACCAGGTCCCTTGTATTCATTTCTTGTCGCGAAAATGGCAGCTCGAACCACTTGGCTCGCTGCCTTGTATTCCGACTTCGCGTATTAGCTGCGCGCTAGTTTGTTACTGCTGAACGGCTACATCCCGCCGACGCCGCCGTCCCCTTTTAAGGCAACCATTTTATTTACCTTTGTCTCCACTCTGGCTACACATTACTGCACTGCTCTGAGCGCGTTCTGAACCGGTCAGGTTTGGAGCTGGTTAGGCACCTGGTACCCCAGTACCAGGTCGCGCCCACCGGATTGGGGCCCCAAGGCGGCGGCTGGCCCCTCCGCGGTCGCGACCGGCGTCGACCGCCTAGCTGATCAGGCGATCGTAGAGCTCGGTCAGGTGCGGCGGCGGATCGAGAGCGAGCTCTTGGCGAAGCAGCTGGATATAGTCCTGGTAATGTGCGACTAGTTCGCTGCGCCGTCCCAGGCGTCCCAGTGCCTCCATGTAGTAACGATTGGTGTCATCTCTGAGTGGGTTGAGCCGAATGGCCTGGCGCAAGAGATCCAACGCCTCCGTGGGACGATCCCGGACCAGGGCCTCCTGTGAGTAGCTCGCCAATAGGTCCAGGTATTTCAGTTCCAAGGTTCTACGTCTCTCATCGACCCAGGCCCGGTCTAGCTCCGGGTGAAAATCACCCTGATAGGACCGGACCGCTTCGGTCAGCGCGAACAGCAGGCGAGGATCCCCTGGGAGCAATCGCTCCGCGACCAGGGAGGCCTTTTCAAACCGGGCGACGTCGTACTCAACGGGAGTGGATGGATCAATTTGATAGACCGTTCCGTCGAAGAGCACCGAGTCTTTGCCCAGGCAGCTGCGGATACCATAAATCGCGGTGTGCAGGCTCGTCACCTGGCGGCCGCTCGACTGCTCCGGCCAGAACTCCTCCATCAGCTTATCGCGCCTCACCCGCTCGCGGTCGATCAAGTAGAACAAGATCTCTCGGGTCAACGGCTTCAGCTCCCGAGGCTCGACTCCCCCCACCAGGATTCGCGACGACCCGAGCGCCTGAACCTCGATCCGAACGCCCTCGGGTTCCGACTCGCTGGCCAATTCGTGACGATCCGAGAGGGCTTCCATCATCTCGATCCGACTTCGGATCACGGAATAGGTTGGGTCGGTGCCAAAGTG
>CAYHSI010000210.1:0-1203 GCA_964359225.1 uncultured Anaerolineaceae bacterium | reverse complement strand
AACGGCCCGCTTGGGTAAGAGCCCGACTCAGCAGTTCGACGGCTTGCTCCGGGTGGGTAAGTTTGAGCTCGGCGACCGCCTGGAAGTATTCCACCAGAGTCACTTCTCCGGCCTCGAGCGAAGTCGCTCGGCGCTTCAGCAGGCCGCGGATGGTCTTGATTGCCTGCTCCGGCGCCGCCTGGATCTCGAGTGCGGCGAACTGAACTCGGATCTCCGGTGGGGCGACCTTGCTCTCATCCGCTAACATCGCTCTTCGCAACCACTCGTGGGCGAGCCCGGCGCCTCCGCGCCTTCGGTGAAGCACGCTAGTTTGGGTACAGGTATAGCGGATCCAATCCACATTGTCGAGCCTGGTCAGGATCGACAGCGCCTCACCGTAGAGCTCGGCCGCTTGTAAAGCGAGCCCGATGTCATTGAACACATCGGCCTGGCGAAGCAAGCTGATCGCTTCGCGGAGCGGGCTGGCGGCTTGGCGGGCTTGTTTGAGAGCCTCGCGCCCCAGTTCAAGCGCCAGCTCAAACTCCCCCTCCTGGTGGGCCCCCATGGCCCGGTTCCCGAGCGCGACGGCAAGCGGCAAGGGTGCTCCGATCTTCCTCGCGAGTGAGAGCGCCCTCTCACGGGTTCGGTTTGCCTCCAGAGCGTTGCCCTGAGCGTCCTGGATCAACATCAAATCATTGAGCGCGGCCCATTGGTAAAACTCATTTCCAGCTCGAGAGAGCAGCTCGACGGCCTTACTCGCCGATTGCTCCGCCTTGGCGAATTCGCTCTTGCCATAGGCCAGCGCGAGGGCTCGGATGTTCATCCCAAGCCCTTGGAAGTGGCGATCGCCACGGCTAGCGAAAATCCGGTCTACCCGATCGGCTGCCTCCAACGCCTTCTCGAACTTGCCGACTTGCCACATGAGGTATCCACGGTTGATCTCGAATCGCGCTCGGAGGACACGATTAGAGCTGGGGCTGATCGCTTGCTCCACCTCCCGAAGCAGTTTCTCAGCGCCGGACAAGTCACCCCGGTTTCTGAGCGAGGTGACCAGGGCCAAGGTCAAGTTCGGTACCGGTGCGTTCTCGGCTCGGAATCGCTCAACCCACCGTTCGATGGTCTGGACCCGCCCACTCTCGAGTAGCTCTGGGGCGTGCCGCTCGGCCGCCTTGGCTGCCTGGCGGACCGAGCCGGCTTCGATCAGCAGGTCGACTGCCTGTTCCA
>CAYHSI010000209.1:0-4175 GCA_964359225.1 uncultured Anaerolineaceae bacterium | reverse complement strand
GCGAACCCATCGGGGAAGCTGCCCGTCGAATAAGCCCGCTGCTGCGGGCCGCCGAGATCGGGCTGGGTGCCACGGCACTTGTCCTGGGAGTATTGACGGTTCGGGCTCGTCGGCGGGCCTAGTGGCCGAGCGAGAGCCGATCCGTTATTGCGGGAGTTGCGGTGCACTGGTCGAACAGCGAGTGGTGTATGGGCGAGTCCGGCCGGTGTGCCCGGCCTGCGGTCGGATTCACTTCCTTGATCCGAAGGTCGCGGCGGCAGTCCTGCTGGAACGAGAGGGAAAGATCCTCCTAGTCCGGCGGGCCGTGGAGCCCGAACTGGGCAAGTGGACGCTGCCGGCCGGGTTCGTGGAGGCGGATGAAGATCCGGCCGACGCCGCCCGACGTGAATGTCGGGAAGAGACCGGTCTGCAGGTCGAGCTGCTGGGCCTGCTCGACGTGATTCATGGTAAGGAGCACTCCAGCGGCGCCAGCATTGTGATCGTGTATGAGGGAAAGATCCGCGGAGGCGAAGTTCAGCCAAGCGACGACGTTGATGCGGTGACTTTCTTCGAGCTTGCCGCACTCCCCGCACTGGCTTTCGAAGCGACCCGGATGGCGATCGAGCGCTGGAGCGGGCGGCATCCAGGCTCAGACCCCGCCCCGCTGATGCAGGCGATGAACTCCGATGCGGATTGACATTTTTGGTTTGTTCCCCGATGCAATGCGGCCCTACCTCGCCTCCAGCGTGTTGGCCAGGGCTCAAGCTGCGGGCCTGGTTCAGATCCATCTGCACAACATCCGGGATTACGCCACCGACCGCCATCAGACGACGGATGACGAGCCCTATGGCGGAGGCGGGGGGATGGTAATGAAGCCCGATCCGATCTTCGCCGCAGTGGAGCAGGCATTGGGTGCGGAGGCCGGGGCCACCCGGATAGTCCTGCTCACCCCGCAAGGAAAGGTATTCGACCAGGCCCTCGCCTCCGATCTGGCCAGCGAGCCGCGGCTGGCGCTGCTCTGCGGGCGGTATGAGGGGGTCGACGAGCGGGTCGGACAATACCTGGTCACCGACCAGATCTCGATCGGAGACTATGTGCTGACCGGTGGAGAGCTCCCGGCCTTGGTGATCGTCGATGCAGTCGTCCGTTTGCTGCCTGGCGCATTAGGAGATGAGACTGCCAGCGCGCGGGACTCGCATGCCGATGGCCTGTTAGAGGGTCCCCACTACACCCGCCCGGCCGAGTATCGGGGCTGGGAGGTCCCGGCCGTGCTTCGATCGGGAGATCATGCCAAGATCGCGGCCTGGCGGCGAGAGCAATCGCTGCGCCGAACCCTGGAACGGCGACCCGACCTGCTGGCTGAGGCCGATCTCTCGGAGCACGACCAGGAACTGCTGGGTCGGTTCGGGAAAGGCGATGAGGCCCCCGATGGAGTTTGACATGATCCGTGGGCGCAGAACGCTCTTTGCCCTGGTGATCTTGCTCACGGCCTGCGCCCGGCCGATCGAGCTGGATATACCCTTCACGCCGCGGGCCACGGCAGGGCCCGGCCCCACTGAATCGGTCGCAACCCTTGAGCCACAGCCAACCACCCTAATCGTTTGCCTCGGGCAGGAACCGGAATCGCTTTACCGTTACAGTGCTGAATACCTCTATGGTGACAGTGGCCGGGCTGCGGAGACCGTCCTGCAGGCAATCTACGATGGGCCGTTTGACGTGCGCAGCTATCAGTACGAACCGGTCATTCTGGAGAAGATTCCAAGCCTGGCCGATGGCGACGCGCGGATCGAAACCGTAACCGTGGACCCGGGCGATCCGTATTTCAATCCCGAGCGATTGCAGCCGGCCAATCTGACCCGGGGCGATCGATACCTGCCGGCCGGCTGCAATTCGCCGGAATGCATGCAGGCGTATACGGGCGGGCAAGTCTCCATGGATCGTATGGTGGTGGATTATCGATTGCAGCCGGGCGTCGAATGGTCCGACGGCCAACCACTCACCGCACAAGATTCGGTGTTCTCCTTTGAATTGGACCGCCAGGTCGACACGCCCACTCCGAAAACTCAAGTAGATCGGACCGCCACTTACGAAGCGCTCGATGCTCAGACCGTCCGGTGGACCGGGATCGCCGGCTATACCGACTCGGAGTACTTCTCCAACTTCTGGAGCCCGCTCCCCGAGCATCTGCTCGGGGACCGGAGTGCCCTGGACTTGTTGAGGGCGGAGCAGACCACGGTGACCCCGATCGGGTGGGGCCCGTATGTCATCGAAGAGTGGCGAGCCGGGGAAGACATTCAGCTGAGCAAGAACCCCAACTATTTCCGGGCGGCCGAGGGGCTGCCCGCCTTCGATTACCTGCTCTTTCGCTTCTTGAGTGATGGGTCGGCCGGCAGCATCGAGCAGTTGCTGACGAGCGAATGCGATGTGCTGGACGAATCAGCGGTCGCCGATGCGCTCGATGTTGAGCTGCTCGACGAGGCGGCGCTCTCGATCCTGGTGGACTTGGAAACTGCCGGTCGCATTCAGCTGTCGGCCGCGTTCGGTCCGGAGCTGGAGCGCCTCGAATTCGGCCTGTCCCCAGTGCAGGGCGCTGAACTTCCCCTGATCTTTTCCGATCCTCGCACCCGGGCCGGAATTGCAGCTTGCCTCGATCGGGAAGGCTTCGTTAGCGCGGTACTCCATGGGATCAGCGCAGTTCCGGCGACCTACCTGTCGCCGGAGCACCCCTTGTACGCCGGCGAGACTGCCTCGATCGAATTCAATCGCGAGGAAGGAATCAGGCTCTTGGAGGAGGCCGGCTGGATAGACCCCGACGGCGATCCGGCCACCGCCCGGGTCGCGCAGGGGGTGGCAGGAGTTGCCCAGGCCACCGAGCTCTCGTTTGCTTTCCTGACGTCGCCGGATGGATTCCACCGCAGCGCGGCCGAGCATCTCCGAGCCGACCTTGTCGCCTGTGGGGTGGACTTGGTGGTCGGCCTCCGGCCGGCGGCCGAGCTCTTCGCGCCGTGGCCGGACGGTCCGGCGTTTGGTCGCAGTTTCCAGACCCTCGGCTGGGCCTGGCCGGGCTGGGTGAGCCCACTGTGCGAGATGTTTGCCGGGTGGGAAATCCCTTCGGCAGGGAACCCCTTTGGAGCCAACGCTTCGGGCTTCTCAGACCTCAACTACGACGCGGCCTGCGCAGTCCTGCTACATGGGCGGCCGGGCTCCCCCGAATATCTGGGCGCGGCCCAGGAGACCCAGGCGATATTTGCTGAGCAACTGCCCGCCATTCCCCTTTACATGCGGCCCCGGGTCGTCGCGCACGGAGCGGACATCTGCGGAGTGGTGATCGATCCGACCACCTTCAGCTCACTGTGGAACCTGGAGGAAATCCGGGTGTGCGAAGGGGCAGCGCTTCCGTGAACCCTAGCGGCGGTTCAGGCTCTCCAGGAGCTGGCCGGGAAGCCTGCCCGAGAGAAGTGCTCCCCCTGTCGCAGCATTGGAACCCGCAAGGTTGGCCTGCTGCTACAAAGCGGTCTCGCGAGTGGAAGGGTGTAAAGGCACTGGAGCACAAATCCGTTCTCGAAGCGCACAATGATCAGCGCATCTTGGTAAGCCTCGGAACTAACGGGCCGCGGGCCTTGGAAGAGATCTGTCGCTTCGCCCCACTCTAATGTAAAGGGGCCTCTCGCTCCATATGGGAATCCTTCCACGACTTTAAGTGCATCAGGCAGACTAGCGCGATTGTTGGCTTCCAGGGCCTCTCCTAGCATGCGGTCCATGGCGCGCAAGGCCTCTCGCACCTGGGAGGGGTACAAAGCGAGCGAACCGACTAGCATAGCAGCGAGCAAGAGACCAATAGGGAGACGTGCTTTCCGCCAAAGCCAGCCCCTCCCGTCATCGCCGCCGGACTCCCATCTGCCTATCACCCATCGAACTGCCGCCGCCAATGGGAGAAAGTAAAACAAGCGCGGAATGAAGGTGTAAATCATCACAAGCATCGACACCAAGAGGACCCCATTAGCGGAGGCTTCCCACACGCCTAGAAGTGATACCGCCAGGGCTCCGCTGAACGAGCCGACAAATACGCCTACCAGTCCTTCCTGCGGCCACCCAGCGAGGATTCCCATCCCTCCACCGGCCAACGTGCTCACGAAAATGTGGACGAGCCGTCCAGGAGCAGGGGCGTAGAGAGGGATGCCCTGTAAGGCGATGAG
>CAYHSI010000208.1:0-4201 GCA_964359225.1 uncultured Anaerolineaceae bacterium | reverse complement strand
CGCTCACAGCGAAGGATTGATCTGCACGATCGGCTGTCTTTCCGGGGAAGTGCCCCGCGCCTTGTTTCAAGGGCGCGAGCCGCATGCCCGCAAACTTCTCGATTGGTACTTTGAGGTCTTTGGAAGAGATCGTTTCTTCTTTGAGCTGCAGCAGCATGCGGTGCCGGGCCTGCAGCAGGTTAATCAACAGCTGATCGATCTGGCGCCTAAATACCAGGCCCGTCTGGTGGCGACCAACGACGTCCACTATATCAACCCGGAAGAGGCCGACCTCCAGGACGTCATGCTGTGCATTCAAACCGGCTCGGTCCGCAGCGACCCGGATCGAATGCGCATGAGCGATGCTTCCTACTACTTGCGGTCACCCGCCGAGATGACGGAATTGTTCGGGCACGTGGAAGGTGCGATCGAGAACACCCTCTGGATCGCGGAGCGGGCTCAGGTGGATCTGGATTTTGAAGGCTATCGCCTGCCGCCCTTCGCGGTCCCAGAATCACACACCGGACAAAGCTACTTACGAGAGCGGTGCCTGGAGGGCCTCGAGCGCCGCTACGGCTCTCGGGCGGGCGAGCGGCAACTGCGGGAACGCCTGGACTATGAACTGCGCGTCATCCATGAAATGGGCTTCGACGCCTACTTCTTGATCGTGTGGGACCTGTGTCGCTTCGCCCGTGAGCAGGGCATCTGGTACAACGCCCGCGGCTCCGCCGCGGGCTCGATCGTGGCCTACTGTCTCCGGATCACGCTGGTGGATCCGATAGAGCACGGGCTGATCTTCGAGCGGTTTCTGAATCCAGGCCGGGTCTCGATGCCGGATATCGACCTGGATTTTCAGGACGACCGGCGCTATCTGATGCTCGAGTACAGCGCCAAGAAATATGGTGAAGACCGAGTCGCCCAGATCATCACCTTCGGCACCCTCGGCGCCCGGGCGGCAATCCGAGACGTCGGGCGGGTGATGGATATCCCGTTGCCGGAAGTCGACCGGTTGGCCAAGCTGATCCCCAACATTCCCGGGAAGCCGGTGACGATCCCAGAGGCGATCGAGACCGTTCCTGCCCTGCGGGAGGTGATCGAGGGGAATGGCTATCTCAAAGAGCTGGTAGAAACCGCCGCCAAACTGGAAGGGGTGGCCCGCAACGCGGGTACCCACGCCGCGGGAGTGATCATCACCGATAGGCCCATCACAGACTACATCCCGCTCCACCGGCCGACCAAGGGATCCCCAGAGGACAGCCCGGTCCGAGCGGTTACCCAGTTCGAGATGGGGGTCTTGGAATCGTTGGGATTGCTGAAGATTGACTACCTGGGGCTGTCGACGCTGACCGTGATGGCCCGGGCCTGCGACCTCATTCGCCGCCGGCATGCGGTCGAGCTGGATATCGACTCCATTCCGCTGGCTGACCCCAAGACCTTCGAACTGCTCGGCAGCGGAAACGTGTTGGGTGTGTTCCAGGTGGAAGGCGCGGGCATGCGTCGCCACCTCGTGGACATGCGGCCGACCAAGCTGGCTCAGGTGACCGCCATGGTGGCGCTCTACCGTCCGGGTCCGATGGAGTTCATCCCTGCCTACATTCGCCGAATGCACGGAGCGGAAGCAGTCACCTACCGCCACCCAGCCCTCAAGCCCATACTGGAAGAGACCTATGGGATCACGGTCTACCAGGAACAAATCATGTACACCGCGATGCAGCTGGCCGGATATTCGGCGGCCGAAGCCGACAACCTGCGCCAAGCGGTGGCCAAGAAGAAGGCGGGGGCCCTGCGCCAACAACGCCATAAATTTGTGCAGGGGGCGGTGACCAACCGCATCCCGGAGGACACCGCGAACGCGATCTTCGACGATTGGGAGGCCTTCGCTCGCTACGGCTTCCCCAAGGGCCACGCGGCAGACTACGCGGTGATCTGCGTTCAAACAGCTTATTTGAAGGCGAATTTTCCAATCGAGTACATGACCGCCCTGCTCTCGGTGTTTAAGTCGGTGACCGATCGGGTCGCCCTGTACAGCGCCGAGTGCCGGCGAATGGGAATGGAGGTCTTGCCGCCCGAGGTTGGCGCCAGCGGACTCGACTTCGAGATCGAAGACCGCCTGCCGGCCGCGCCGGCGGTCCGTTTCGGATTGGGTGCGATCAAAAACGTCGGCCAGGGAGCAGTAGAAACCATCTTGGCGGCGCGGGCCGCGGGTTCCTTCGTGGATCTGGAGGATTTCGCCCGGCGGGTCGATCTGCGGCAGGTGGGCAGACGGGCCCTGGAAAGCTTGATCCGAGTGGGGGCTGCAGACCGTCTAGGCTCGCGTCTGGATCTCTTGGAGTCGCTGGAGCGGATCATAAGTTTCTCCGCGGCTCAGTTTCGGGCCGCCGAAATCGGCCAGCTCTCCCTGTTCGGCGGAGCGACGGGTGTCGCCGAGCGGTTGGAACTTCAGCCAGCCACGGTCGAGATCTCAAGTCGCAAGCAGCTCAGCTGGGAACGCGAGCTGCTCGGATCGTACGTCTCCGACCACCCGTTGGCGGCCTACATGGACAGCCTGGCGAAAGTGGTAACCCACTACAGCGGAGAGATCAACGAATCGACCGATGGCCAGTCGGTCTGTGTGGCCGGGGAGATCAGTGCCCTGCGACCCTATCTGACCCGCAAAGGCAACGAGATGGCTTTCCTCTCGCTCGAGGATGTGCAGGGGACGATCGAGGTCGTCATCTTTCAACGTCTCTGGGAGAGTCTGGCCAGCCAACTGAATCTGAACGAAATCGTGCTCGTCAAAGGCCGGGTGGATGCCGCGCGCGGCGAAGCCAAGCTGCTTGCGGACGAAATCATCATAGATCTGTCCCAGGCGCAGGCTGCCCCGAGTGCCGCGGAGCGGGCTCCGGTCCACCAGCCCAGCATAGCGGAGGACTTGATGCCGCCGCTCCCCTCCGTGATTCCCGCTCAGCCCATCGCCGTACTGGAGAGTTGGGACGAGTCGCGCACCCATGAGGTTCTCGCCCACGATCCCGTTGCCCAAGGACTCCTCGCCCAAGAGCTGCTGCCTAGTTGGTGGGAAGGTCCTGAGCCGTGCTTGGTCACCATCCTGCTGCGATCGAGCGGGGATCGGCTGCGGGATGCAAGGCGAATGCGCCAGATCCACGGGTTGCTGGCTTCGTTCCCCGGCAGCGACCGTTTCGCGTTCAAGGTGTATGAGGCCTCTCGGCGCTACAACCTGGAATTCCCGAGTTACACCACTCGCTATTCCCCCGAGCTGCACCGCAATTTGCTGCGCATCGTCGGCGACCAGAGCGTTGAAGTGTCGCCGCTCCGCATGCATTAAGCCACCCGGTCGCTACGATGCGGATCGGAATCCTGACCGGCGGTGGGGATGTCCCTGGCCTGAACGCCTGCATCAAGGCATTTGTGACTCGGGCCGAGGACGAGCGGCACGAAGTGGTTGGGATTCGGAGAGGCTGGGCCGGTCTGCTGTATTGGCAGCCCGGAGATCTGGCCAGCGAGGCCGGTTTCATCGTTCCGCTTGACAAGCAGACCGTGCGCACCGTTGACCGGACCGGGGGCACGTTTCTGCACAGCTCGCGGACCAACCCCGCCAAGGTTGGGCCCAAGGCCGTCCCGGAGTTCTTGAGTTCAGGCTCACCGGCCGACGGCCCGGTCGACCTCACCCGGCATGTGCTGAAGTTGATCGAACATCTGGCGCTGGATGCGCTGGTCCCGATTGGGGGAGATGACACCCTTTCGTTCGCCCTGCGGCTGCATGACGAGGGCGTACCGATCGTGGCGATCCCCAAGACCATGGACAACGATGTCCACGGCACGGATTACTGCATCGGCTTCTCGACCGCGGTGACCCGCAGCGTGCAGTTCATCCAGGACCTGCGGACGAGCGCCGGTTCCCACGAGCGGATCGCGGTGGTCGAGCTTTTCGGGCGCTACAGCGGAGAGACCTCTTTGGTGGCCGCCTACCTATCGGGGGTGGACCGCGCAATCATCTCTGAAATCCCCTTTGACCCGAACAAGCTGGCCGGTTTCTTGGTCGCGGACAAGCGTTCGAATCCAAGCAACTACGCCATGATGACCATCTCGGAGGGGGCCAAGATCGAGGGTGGGGACCTCATGATCCGCGAACGGGAAGATTCCTTCGGACACCGAAAGCTGGGGGGGATTGGAGCGGTGGCCGGCGCCCCGCGGCGCGGGGTCACCCGCGCGGCCAGTATTTATA
>CAYHSI010000207.1:3987-4236 GCA_964359225.1 uncultured Anaerolineaceae bacterium | reverse complement strand
AAACCAACACCACGGCAATCGGGAGCAGCAACAGCCCGATGACATACGGCCAATCGATCAATCGTTTCTTGTTCATTCGCCTCCGCCGCTCACCGCGACCCTGCGCTTCGGCCCAAAACGATCGCGGAACACCCCTGCCACTCCGGCCAAGACCAACGCCGCACCGGCCAACGTTACGGGGGTCAGCTCTTCCCGGAGCAGGATTGACCCCAGCACCAGCGCGATGACCGGATTCACGTAGGCATTGGT
>CAYHSI010000207.1:0-3977 GCA_964359225.1 uncultured Anaerolineaceae bacterium | reverse complement strand
ACGTACGAGGTGTAGCCGATGATCGACCCAAAGATCAGCAGATAGGCCCAGGCTCCCCAGGCCTCCGGCACCGGATTGGCGACCGGTTCACCGACCAACCGCGACACGACCAGGAAACCCAGGCCGCCGGCCAGGTGCTGGTAGGCCGAGCTGGCCTGGAGTCCAAGCTCAATCTTCCGCCGCCCTTGCCAGACCGTGCCGGCGGCCCAGGTCATCGCCGCGAGCGCCAGTCCCAGAATCGAAAGCGCGTCTCCCTGCACGCCGGAGGTCAGGACCGGCGCGCTCAGCAGGCCAATGCCTGTTAGCGCGGTCACAAGCGAAGCGAGCAGCAGGGTCGAAGGCGGCCTGCGATCGAGATAAGCCTCGTACAGACTCACCCAGATAGGGACCGTCCCAATCATCAGTGCCGCCAGTCCGGAGGCTGCCCGCTGCTCGGCCCAGGTTACCAAGCCGTTGCCCGCGGTCCACAACAGCAGGCCCGACCCGACCAGCACCGGCAATTCGGCCCTGGTCGGGACGATCCGCTTGCCGCGCAGCCTAGCGATCAGCAACAGGATCAGACCCGCGGTGAGCACTCGGGTGGCTCCCATCGTGAACGGGGGGAAACCGGATCCCTCGCGCACCGCGACTCGGATCGCGAGAAACGTACTGCCCCACAGCAGGTACACAATGCCTAAGTGGAAGAGACCCGTGGAGCTCATTGGCCTTGATTAAGCTCCCAGATGATTCGCAAGCCGTCCAGCGTCAGCCAGGGCGCCACGAATTCGATCACCTGGGTCTCCGCCGCGATCAGGTCCACCAGCCCCCCGGTTCCGATGACTTTGGTCTCCGCCCCGAGCTCGTGTTTGAAGCGTGCGACCATTCCCTCCACCAAACCGACGTAGCCGAAGACCAATCCGGATTGAATGGCAGTCAGCGTGTTGCGCCCAATGGCGGCCTCCGGCCGGGCCAGCTCGACCCGCGGCAGCTTGGCCGCCCGCAAGAACAGCGCCTCGGCCGCGATTTCGATCCCCGGTGCAATCGCCCCTCCTAAATACTCTCCCGCGGCCGAAATGGCATCAAATGTCGTGGCGGTGCCGAAGTCCACCACACAGGCCGGGGTTCCATAGAGGCTGCGTACGGCAACCGCGTCGGCCACCCGATCCGCTCCCAAGGCATGCTTCGGGTCCTCATAGCGGATGCTTAATCCGGTCTTGACTCCCGCATCAACTACCAGGGGCTGCTGATTCAAATAGCGGCGGCAAGCCTCCAGAAACGTGCTATTCAATGGAGGCACGACGGAGGCCAGCGCACAACCGTCGATCTGCTCGACCCGGCAGTCAACGTGCTCCAATAACCCGAGCATTTGCAACCCGTACTCGTCCGGCATGCGGTCATGGACGGTCGACAGCCTCCAGGCGTGTTTACGCTGCTCGCCGTCGTACAGGCCCAGGGTGATGTTGGTGTTTCCCACGTCAATCGTTAGCAGCATTGGACCCTCGATCTCAGTTCACTCGCCTATCAGCAGGTTATCGATCAAGCGGGTCTTTCCGATGAGTACCGCCATGGAGAGCAGCCCGGCCTCCACCGGCCCCTCGAGTTCCTCGAGCGAGTCGGGGTCGGCCGCCGAAACATACTCCGGCCGCGCCCGGCGTTCAGACATGAGGACCTCCCGCATCCGAAGCCGCAGTGATTCGGCATCCCGCTGACCAGAGTGGAAGACGAGCTCCGCCGCGCTGAGCGCCCGATACAGCACCGTCGCGGCGGCCCGCTCCCGCGGGTTGAGGTAGGCGTTGCGACTGGACATGGCCAGCCCATCCGGCTCGCGCACCGTTGGACAGACGACAACTTGCAGCGGGAAGTCGAGATCCCGCACCATCCGCCGAATGACAACCACCTGTTGGGCATCCTTCTGCCCAAAGTAGGCCCGGTCCGGTTGGAAAGTATGGAACAGCTTAGTCACGACCGTCGCCACGCCGCGGAAGTGCCCGGGCCGCGATTTCCCTTCCAAATGCTGGGGGAGATTTTCAAGGTCCACCCAGGTCTGAAACCCTTGCGGATACAGTTCTTCTCGGTCGGGGGTCCACACCAGATCGACTTGCTCACGCCTGAGCAGGTCCAGATCCCGCTGTAGATCAACCGGGTAAGAATCCAAGTCCTCCGTCGGCCCGAATTGGGCCGGGTTCACAAAGATGCTCACCCCCACACTGGCACACTCCGCCTTTGCCCGGCGGACCAGCGACAAATGGCCGTCGTGCAGGTAGCCCATGGTGGGTACCAGGCCGAGCAGACCCGGCAGAGCTGCTCGCGCCGTGCGCAATTCACCCAAGCTGCGAATGACCTTCATTCGATTCTCATTCAGCCGGCCTCGAGCCAGGGTTGGACCTTGGCCCGCACCAGATTGCACAAAGTCCGGTTCACCGGCACCGGCACGCCGAGGCGGTCCGCCACCTGGACGACCGCGCCGTTGATCGCATCCACCTCGGTCGGCGCGCCCCGCCGGATGTCCTGCAGCATCGAAGAGATGTTGCTGGCCGTGCGGCTGGCCACTCCTTCGACTTGCTCCACCGGATCCGGGTACGGCAGATTCACCCCGTTCGCCTCCGCCACTCGGGCAGTTTCCTGGGCGGCCTCCTGCATAATCGCCCGGGCCCCCGGACGAGCAAGCAGCTCGCCGTTCGGAACCTCGAGCAGCGCGGTCAGGCCGTTGATCCCACAGTTGACGACCAGCTTGCCCCACACCAGGCTCTCGATGTTATCGGCGGGATGCACTTCGAAACCGGCCGTCTGGAGCAGATCCACCAGCGGTTCCAGCCTGGGATGCGGTGCAACGTACGTCGCTCCCGAGCCTCCAACCCGAACCCTCCCGGGGCCAAGCACGGTCGCCCCGACCGTGGTGACCCCCAGCGCGACCCGTTGGGCACCCAATTCGGCTTCCATCAGCTCCAGGTTTCCGAGCCCGTTCTGGAGGGTCAGCGCGACACCCTGCGGGGCCAAGCACTTCGCCAGCATCGCCGCGGCGCGCTGGGTCTGCCACGACTTGACCAGGAAGAGCGCGATCTGGGCCGCTTCGCATTCGGCCGGATTTGAAGTGGCGCGCACCGGTACCTGCACAACCGATCCGTTCTCCTGCAGGCGGATCCCATCCCGGGTCAGTGCTTCCAGGCCGGCCTTCCAGGTGCCCAGGAGAGTGACTTGGGCGTGGGGACCCAGGCGTGCACCGAATAGGCCAGCCATTGCGCCGGTGCCGACGATTAAGATCGAAGGCTTGCCCACTGCATGACCCCCTGCCAGTCCTCCTCCGGCATATCGACGGTATGTTCCGCTGCCGGAAAGGATCTTGCACGCACATCGTCCCGGTACTCCGCGATGGCGGCCGCCATCTGCGCGTGCAGGTCCGCATATCGCTTGACGAAGCGGGGCGTGAAGCGATCGAAGAGGCCGAGGATGTCGTGAATCACCAAGACCTGTCCGTCGCAATTCGGGCCGGCGCCAATCCCGATGGTCGGGATCTGTAGCCGTTCGGATACCAGCTGACCGAGCCGGGCCGGGATACTCTCCAGCACCAGCGAGAAGCAGCCGGCCTGCTCCAGGATCTCGGCATCTTCGATCAAGCGGGTGGCGCTGGCCACCGTCTTGGCCTGCAGTCCATATCCTCCCAATTGGTGGACGGATTGCGGGGTCAGGCCCAGATGTCCCTGCACCGGAATGCCGGCGCCCACGATCGCCCGCACCGCCTCCGCCCGTTCCCGCCCGCCCTCCAGCTTCACCGAGTCCATTCCACCCTCCTGCAGGAAACGGCCGGCGTTGCGGACCGCCTCTTCGACCGAGACCTGGTAGGACAGGAAGGGCATGTCTCCGATCAGCAGCGCGGAGCTGGCCCCGCGGGCCACCGCCTTGCAGTGGTGGAGCATGTCGTCCATGGTGACCGGAAGGGTGTTCTCGTATCCCAGCACCCCCATGCCCAGGGAATCGCCCCCCAGAATCGCATCGATCCC
>CAYHSI010000206.1:2190-4250 GCA_964359225.1 uncultured Anaerolineaceae bacterium | reverse complement strand
CCCCCCTGGCCGATTTGGTCCAGCAGTTGATAACGCCCCAGGGTCCGGCCGGTCAACGTGCTCATGACTTGGGTCTGGAATTCTCGTTTGGCCGGTGAACGACGATCCGGCACCGAGGCCTGTGCTTATCGAGGCTTATCGCGCTCATTTCATCCTCTTCAGGCCAATTCAATGCCCATCAGTTCTTCAATCGAGTCCCTAGGACTCGAGATCGGCTAATCGTCGTCGTCGTCATCATCATCATCGTCATCATCATCATCGTCATGTCGATCTGGCCGTGGCTCTGGCAGGATTTCCAGCTGGTAGATGATCGTGATGCTCACGACGGTAATGGTTCCATTCTCATCGACGCACACCTGCACAATCACCACGCTGGCGATCTTGACTTCACCTTCGATCTCAATCTCGTCGTCGTCGATCTCGATTCTCTGCCAGTTGAGCAGAACGATTCGACCCGGTTCAAGGGCCCTTACAGCGGAGGTAGTGCTGAGGCAGCCGCGGCTTCGATCGACTCGTTTGATCTGCTCGGCATGCCACGTCCCATCCGGTAAGACCTTGCCCATCACTCGGACCAGATCGCCTGCTTGGATGTCCCCGTTGAGTTCGGTGTCCTCATCAACGAGGAGCGTGATTCCCGCAACGACCCAGGGATCGATGCTTAACACCTCTCCCACCAGCTTGAAGGCCTGCGCCTCTTCTAGCTCCAGGCTCTCAATCTCCTCTGCGAGCCAGGTCCCGTCCTCGAGCAGGCGGCCTTCGACCTTGACGTGCGAGTCAATCCCGATGCCCGAGTCGATCTCCGTCCAGGGCCGGGTCTCCAGCTCGATCCCGCTAACAATCCACGGGTTGATGCTTCGAACGACGCCTGTGAATTCGAACTCGCGCTCGACCTCACCTGCGCGCTTGATTTCCTCTGCGACCCATTTGCCGCTCGCCAGCACTCGGCCCTCGACCCGCACGACATCGCCTGCCGCCAAGCCTTCGTCGATTTCCGTGTCGTTACTCACCGTGATCGCGACTCCTGAGATCATCCAGCTCTCATCTTCGATCGCTCCGATCACGCCGGTAAACTCAAACTCACGGTCTGCTTTCTCTTTCAATTGAATGACCATGGCGAGAAGCGCGCCATCCGTTCGGATGATGCCTTTCACGCGGACGACATCTCCCTCCTCGATCCCGGCCTCAATTCTCGACTCAGAGTCGACCTGGACGGTCTGTCCCGCGACGGTCCATTCGTTCTCGCCGATCGATTCGACCGTTCCCACGAAGGCGAATTGATGTGCCGGTGCGCGGCGAAGGAGCACGATCTTGTCGGCGAAGCGGGTTCCATCTGCAAGGATTCGTCCCTCGAAGACCACCCAATCTCCAACCTGCGGATCGCCGATGACGATGGTCCGAGAGTTGGTCAGGAATGGATGGTTGGCGATGCGCCAAGTATTGCCGATCGCCGCGACCTCGCCCTCTCCAGAGACAAGGAACACTGGATCGTCGGGCTGATTGCCGGCCTCGATCGTCGTCGACTGACCAGCAACCACAACGACGGTGATGTTCAGGCTAGTGACCGCGACGGAGCCTTCGTCTACGCTGAATCGCACTACCAGCGTTGACGTGACCAGCACGTTGAAGGAAGTGCCTTGGGCCGTTCCGGTGCCTGAAGGTGTGCGCACCTGGTACTGGGAGGCCGGGTCGTCCGATGGCACCACGTTATGATCGCTCTCCCCGATCCACTGCGTGAGCTGCACTACCCTCGAGGCGCCCGCTTGTTCACCATCGAGCGCATCTAGAGAGACTTCGGTGTTGGCTCCCAGTCGCGCTTGGCTGCCGTCAAAGAAAGTCAATACGGCGCTAGAAAGCTCCCTGGTTCGGATCCTCTGGCCCACCTTAAGCAGTTCTCCCGGTTGCAAAGCCACCCACGATCCATCGGTTGAGAGCAGCTCAACCAGACCTTGGGCCTCGGAAAGAAGTGCGTTGTCAGGATCCGGGGCTTCGAAGGCGAGGGACTCAAGCACGGCTAAGGCTTCGGCCTGGGCTGAGGTGACGACGGCGGAGTAGGTTGAGAG
>CAYHSI010000206.1:0-2180 GCA_964359225.1 uncultured Anaerolineaceae bacterium | reverse complement strand
GTATCCGAGGCGACCGCTTTCCTCTACACCGAGGTGGAGGAGGCGACCGCGGCCGGGCCTTTAGTGATATCCGAAGGCTGAGCGGAGCGACGCAGCAGCAAGAAGCCCGCAACAGCCGAAGTCACGACACCACATACGAGAAGCGCCGCCCCTAAGCCGGAAAACGCGAACGCGGGCAGCAACCATCGCCTTTGGCGAGGTTCTCTCTCCCCCTCAAGCAGGGCGGAGGCCTCTTCGATCGCCTGCCGCCGTTGAGCCGAGACCAGCTTGGCGTTTCGCTTCGGCGCCTTCATTTCCCGTAGGTTGGCCGCCAACTTCAGCAGCTCCACCTCGTCTTCGGCCAATCCTTCTAAACTCGCCTCTAGGGGCTCGCCAGCCTCCAAGAGCTCAAGTTTCCCTTGCAGCAACTCCATACGGTCCTTCATTTGATTACCTACCTCCCTGCTGACTGAATGCCTCACGCAGTGCCGCCAGGCCTCTGTGTTGCATCGCCTTGACGGATGCCTCGCTTTTCCCTAAGGCCATGGCTGTCTCGCGGATCGAAAGGCCGACTAGGAACCTCAGGACAACTACGTCATGCTGGGACGGTTCGATGCTCGTCAACACTCCGTGCAGCTGCTCCATCTTGAGGGTCCGATCCACAACTTTGGCGGGCTGGTCGCCTTCATTGCTGGTGTTCTCTGCCACCTCTAAAGAGACCGATGCCTGATCGCTCTGCATTCGATAGTGATCGATCACTAGATTGCGGGCGATCCGATAAAGCCAGGCTCTAAAGGGGATTTTGGTTCGCCGGTACTTGGGCAGCGCCCGGACCATGCGTAAGAAGACCTCCCCAGTCAGATCCTCTGCAGTTTCCCGATCTCCCACCCGCGACCAGGTGTATTTGAGCACGCTCACGTGGTGCTGGTCGTATAGCTCTCCAATCGCTTCCAATTCGCCTCCCTGGGCTCTGGCCACAAGATCCTCCACTTCCACAGGCTCCTGCTCAGCTTGGGCTGGCCCTTTTGTGGGATTTTCATTAGGCATAACGATGGCCCCTTTCAAAGGATTCAGAATCGCGATAGTCCGTTAGTACGCTCCCTGAGCCCATCCGCCTTCATGCGGCGTTTCGAGAGGCAGGATCCAATTGGCGGGCGCAAGGCCTACAGGCACGGTGGCCAGGTCCACTGCCGGGTCGATCAGAGGTTGGTAGGGCCTGCCGTTGAGTGAGACTCGATGGTCTACCCGAATGATCGGCCGGGATGCGCCTTGCATGGTTAGGCTCTCGGTGAGGTAGTGGGCATACTGCAACACCATGTCGGGGCGAGTACTCATTTCATCCAGTTGCTTGGCGGATAAGTCCACCGCCGGGCTGACCTCCCAAGTCTCGCCCGACCGAGGGTCCGTAACGAACACTCGCAGCGTGGCCTCTTTGTCTCGCAGTTTCATGTGCCAGGAGAAGCGGTGCCCTTCTTCCGTCCAGCTCACGTCCCCGGGGTATAGAAAATGCCGGAGAGGAATCAGGAGTTGGCTCAGCAGGTATAGGTGACCGATCGCGAGCACTGTCCAGGTGGCCGAGCCGCTTGTTTGCCAATTACCGGTTGCTCCCGTTGAAAAGCGCCGGGAGGGACTCGGTGGCGACACCCGCGGTTGGGTAACCATGGATTTGAGCCTGGAATACATCTGTCGCGGCCAATCCGGCTCGGCGAAGATCAGAGTAGCCGCAAATGCAAGGTACGGAAAGATGCCGATTTGGAACAGATTGGCGTTGATGAAATGGAAGGCGCCGGCGAGCATGATCGCAAGAGGGCGGCTACGTTTCCATACCAGCAGGAAACCGATGGCCAGGTCAAACAGGAGTGCACCATAGGCGAACAGGAAGACCATCCACTCCTCGGTGAAGAGAGATCCAACCAAGGGGAAGTCCGTGCGGGCGGTCAACCACATTCGGATCGGCTCGCCTTGCAACCAGTCCGGGTTGAGCTTGGCCAGACCGGCGTAGAAGTAAAGGATGAAAACTTGAGCTCGGAGCAGCAGGATCGACCACCTGGGTACGAGCGGAGGTTGCGAACGGAAGAAGAGCAGTCGGTCCAGAGAGGCGGCACGGTGGGACGGGATGATGGTCAGCAGGAAACTAATCAATAGGATCAAGTAGAAATGATTGAGGTAGAAAGCCTTGTCGAGCAGGAAGACGTACGAGA
>CAYHSI010000205.1:0-4271 GCA_964359225.1 uncultured Anaerolineaceae bacterium | reverse complement strand
GCTCCGCTGGGTGGTAACGAAAGTCGACCTGCTCGAAGCGGATCTGGCCTTGCAGCCTGGGGATCGTCAGCCGATCGGTCTGGCGGACCTGGGATTCGGTGTCGATCAGAGCGAAAACCCGCTCGGCAGCCGAGAGGCCTCCTTGGATTTGGCTCCAGAAAGCAGAGAGGCTGAGGATCGGGAACCAGAACCGATCCAGGCTGCGCATGAACAGGTACCAGGTACCAACCGCCACGGCCCCGCGAACCGCGGAGCTGCCGCCGAGAAAGACCATCAGCGCCGTGCCGAATCCCATCATGGCGTTCAGGGTCGGGAACACGACCGACAGCACAAACCCGCGACGAACGTTGGCGCCGTATGACTGTATATTGATTCGGTCGAACTCGGCGTAGATGGCCTGCTCCTGACGAAAGTTCTTGGCGACCGTGATCCCAGTGACCGCTTCCTTAATGCTGGCGTTGACGTTGGCGATGCCGCGCATCGAGCGGCGGATCACACGCCGCGCCAGGCGGCGAAAGCCCAGGGCGACCAACAGAAAAATCGGAATCATGCCGAGCACCCAGAGGGTCAAGCTCAACTCGATCCGGAGCAGGACCACGATCAGAATCGCCACCTGCAGGATCTCACTGGCGACGTCGGTGACCAGCACCGCGACCTGCGCAAACTCATTGGTGTCGGAGGTGATCCGGCTGACGATCTTCCCCGAGGCATGCTCATCGTAAAAGGCCAGGTCGTGAGCGGCGGTGGCTGCGAAGGCTTCGGTCCGCAGATCGAGCATCACGGCTCCGACCGCCCGGGTGAGCATCCGCCGCCGGACCCAGTTCACGGACCAGACCAGCACGCCTAGCAGGAAGAGCACCCCCGCGATCCAGGTCGCAGGGACCGCGGCCGGATCGCCCTGAAGCAGCCCGACCCCTTGGGAAACCAGGATCGGTGAGGCGGCCTCACCGGCGGCGATCAACCCGGTCGCCAGCGCCGCGATCAGCACCCGGCGCCGCTGCGGACGGAAGTACCCCGCCAGCCGGGCCACCAACTCCCGGTCTCGGTAGGTCCGGTCGTAATCCTCTCGCTCCAGGTCCCGGAAGAAGGCCATCAGTCGCTCAGCCGCAAGAAGATTTGGCGGTAGGCGGGAGAGTTTTGCATGAGCTCATCATGAGTTCCGAGGGCGGCCATTCGTCCGTTCCGCAGCACCAGAATCAGATCGGCCCAACGGATTTGCGAGAGCCGGTGGGTAATGATCACCGTCGTCCTCCCTTGCGAGGCCCGGAAGATCGCCCGCTGGATCTCGTCCTCGGTGGCGCTGTCGATGGAACTGGTGGAATCATCCAGGATTAGCACCCGCGGATCGGTCAGGAACGCTCGAGCCAGCGCCACCCGTTGGCGCTGGCCGCCGGAGAGGGTGACCCCGCGCTCCCCGACGATCGAACCGTAGCCATCCTGGAATCCGCGGATGAACTCGTGGGCTTGGGCCTCTTCGGCGGCGAGCTCAATGGCGGCCTGCGGGGCGGTCGGCTGACCGAAGGCGATGTTGTCGGCGATCGAGCGCGAGAACAAGAATACGTCTTGCTCGATGATCGAGATCTGCTCCCTGAGCGAGGCCAGATCCCACTCCCGGACATCAACCCCATCCACCAAGACCTGGCCTGCGGTGACGTCGTAGATCCGGTTAATCAACTTTGCCAGGGAGGTCTTACCGGAGCCGGTCTGGCCCACGATCGCCAGAGTCTGGCCCGGCCGGATCTTGAAGGATAGATCGCTCAGTGCAACCTGGCCTTCGCCGTAGCTGAGGCCGACCTCCCGGAATTCGAGCTCACCCCGCATCCGCCCGGAGTACCCGGTCGGATTCTGGTCGAGCTGGGTCTCGCGCAGAATCAGCTCCAGAATCCGGCGGGCGCCAGCCATGCCCAATGAGACCTGCGAGTAGGCAAACAGCGACACAAAGGTGGGGAATCCCAGGAGCTGGATCAAGCCCATGAACGCGATCATGCCGCCCAGGTCCAGTGCACCCTGCCGAAACAAGATCAGGGCGTGCAGGAAAGATCCTGCCTCTGCCAGGCCGAGCAGCAACAACGGCAAATAACGGGCCTCGATGTCGCCCTGCCGGACGAATGCATCGCGAAACGCACTGGCGTTGAAGGAGAAGCGGTCCACCTCTTGAGCCTCTTGTGCGTGTCCCTTGACCACCTCGATCCCATCCAGCGCCTCCGAAACCTGGGTGTTCATATCCCCAAAGGTGCGGCGCACCTCCTCCGAAACCGGCCTCAGCTCATGCAGGTAGGCCCAGACCGCGAACGCGTAGCTCACCGTGAACACGGCCGGGACGAGCAGCAGCGAGGGATGGTAACTGGGGGCGAGGATCAGCGGCAGCAGCATGAAATTGGCGGAGCCGATCACGAGGTTGAAGCCGGGGTTGAACATCAACCCGATCTCGTGCACATCGTTGGTCGCTCTGGCCATCGTATCGCCAACCGGCTGCAAGTTGTGAAAGGTCATGCTCTTGCCGAGCAAGCTGGCGTACAGTTCCTGACGGATGTCACGCTCCAGGCGCTGGCCGAGCAGGTCGGAACCAAAGTTTCGGCCGAGCTGCAGAACTCCCCGTACGACCTGGGTGACAATGATCGTCAGGGCGATCCGTATCAGTCCGTCCCGAAGCTCACCGCCCTGAAGGACCAGATTGAAGGCCTGGCCAAGCAGCACCGGAACCGCGGCCGCCAGGGCTGCGTTCCCGAAGGCGCCCGCCAGGGTGGTCAGCACGATCCCCCGATGGTCGGTCACGTGCGAGAGGATCCAGCGCGCGGCGCTGCGATGGTCGCGGGCATGCGCCGGAAGGACGACAAATTCTGCGATGCTCATCACGGGTTCGCGAGGGACGCGGGACAGGATACCATTAGTCCAGTGTTGAATTCATTCCCTCGAACCTTTGGAAAGGACCTGGCTTGACTCAGGCCCAGTACCGGATCGGCGGCCTCGACATCGTGGCGTTCACCCTCGGACCGGCGCAGACGAATGCTTACCTGGTCGGGGATCCGGAGCGCGGGATCGCGGTGGCCGTCGATCCGGCCTGGGACGGGAAGCTGATCCAGGCCGAGGCGGTGCGCCGCGGTTGGCGGGTCACCCACATCTGGCTCACCCATGCTCACTTCGATCACTTTGGAGGCGCCGCCGCCCTCTCGGACGCTTCCGAGACCCCGATCCCGGTGGCGCTGCATCCGAATGACCAGCCACTATGGAGAATGCGGGGCGGGGCCTCGGCATTCGGGTTCCCGGAATTCGACCCCGGTCCCGAGCCGACGATCGCACTCGAGCATGGGATGCGAATGCAGCTGGGCGGCAGCGGCTTTGAAGTGCGGCACTCACCCGGCCATACACCAGGACATGTGGTCTTTCGGGAGTTGGGCGCCGGCCTGGTCTTCTGCGGGGACTTGATCTTCCGGGGAAGCGTCGGCCGGACCGATTTGCCGGGTGGTGATCAAGCTGCCTTATTCGCCAGCATTCGGGATGAAATTCTGGGCCTGCCGGACACCACCCGCCTGTTCCCTGGCCACGGATCGCCGACCACGGTTGGAGAAGAGCGCAGGTCCAATCCCTTCCTCCGCGGACTGGCGGGCTAGCCGCTAGCTCCCTTCGGCCTGCAGCCAGGCCAACCACTCCCGCACGACACCGCTGGGCTCCCGAGGCGCGAAAGCCAGGACTTCGAGCTGCAACGGGTAACGTCCCTCCCCGGCGGCCGGCGCAAGCCCGCCAACCTGGAGCACGGACACCCCTTCACCCACCGCCGAGAGCGGAAGAATCCCAATTGCCCCTGGAGTCTGCTCAACTAGCGAAAGGGTCGCCTCCGGGCTCGGCCCCAACAGCGCCTGAGTACTGAAGCCCGAATTCCCCAGCAGACCAACGGCCAGGGCCTCGCGCAGCTCATCCCCCCGAAGCGGGATGATCGGTGTGATGCCGAGGTCTGGCCCGTCAAACTCGCTCCAATTGCTGGCCTGGCCGCGGAAAATGCTCGCCAATTGCACGAGTGAGAGATTGCGGACTGGGTTGCCAGAATGGACGGCAAATACGATCGGCTCCCATCCGAGCGGGGTCACAAACCAGCCGGCCGGCGGCTCCTGGGCTGAGACGACCAGTTCGAACTCACCAGCTTCGACCGCCGGAAGCGTGGCGGCCGGGGCCAGTATCTGCAGGCCAAGCCCGATATAGGACCGCCGAGCCGTCGACCCTTTCTGCTCTCTGAAGGCCAGAATCCGGCTGGTGGTCCACGCCTGGAAACTGGG
>CAYHSI010000204.1:0-4276 GCA_964359225.1 uncultured Anaerolineaceae bacterium | reverse complement strand
TCGAATTCACGCCTTGCAGTTCGAGCGGAAGTGCAACATTCTCGATCGCGGTCCGCCAGGGCATCAGATTGGCCTGCTGAAACACGAATCCGATCCGGCGCCGCGGCCCCTCTAATCTGTGACCCTCAAATTCAACTTCACCGGTGGTCGGACGCAGCAGGCCGCCAAGCAGCCGCAATAAGGTGCTCTTTCCGCAGCCGGACGGTCCGACTACACACACAAAGGAATTTCGGGCAGCTTCGAAGGACACCCGCTCCAGGGCCGGCAGCCCTCCATTCCCGTTTGGGTAGACCATGCTGAGACGCACGGCCCGCAGGATCGAGTCGGAGCTCACGGCAGGTACTCGTTGCTGAAGGCTGAGGCCAGATCGAGCGGCTCGGCAAGCAACCCCATCCCGAGCAGCAGTTCCTGCATGTTCTGCCAGGCCTGCGGATCCGAATACCCCGGCCGATCCGTCTTCCAGAACTCGATCGAAGCATCCAGGATCCGGCGCTGCAGCGCCTGATCGGCCGCGCTCAGCTGATCCAGACCCTCCACATATTTCTTGCAGATCTCGAAGGCCGCAGTCGGGTCGGCGATCGTGTCTTCAATTCCACGCAAGGTCGCCCGCACCATGCTCCGAACCAATTCCGGATTCTCGCTCAGGGTTGCCTCATTGGTCAGCAATCCGTTGGAGGCCAGGGAGACGTAATCCGCCACCCGAATCACGCTGACCGGGTGACCACGGGCTTCGAGCTGCAGCGGCTCATTGTTGGCGTACACCACCACCGCCTCTTCCTGCCCGGCGACCAAGGTTTCGACCTGGTTGAATCCGATGGTATCGAGCACGATATCCTGCTCCTGCATGCCGGCCGCATGTAGCAGCGCCCGGATTCCGATGTAGGAGGCACCCTCCAGAAGCGGGATCCCGATCCGCTTGCCGACCAGATCCTCCGGTGCTCGAATATCGCTCGCCTCAGGTGCTGCGACCGCAATCGGGAAATCCTGGAACCAGGCCATCACGTAGACCACCGGCAGGCCTTGAGCCCGGGCCAGGAGCACTTGCTCCCCAGAGACCAAAGCGAAGGGAAGCTCGCCGGCCCCCACCAGCTTGACCCCGTTTGTCTCAAAGGAATAGTCGAACTCGATTTCCAGACCTTCGTCCGCGTAATAGCCGCGCTCGACCGCGACATAGAAGGGCGCGTACTGGACGTTGGGAATGAAACCCATCGGCAGCCGCATGGGGGCCGGCTGGCCATCGGCTGCGCAACCGGCCAGCAGGATGGCCGCCGCCAGCCCGCAGCCAACTAGAGTTGCGCGCAAGTCACACCTCCACCGTTCTCCAGGCCAGCAGGCGCCGCTCGAGCGCGGCGACCAGCCCGAAAAGAGTCAATGCCATGCCAATCAAGGTGAGGACTCCGACGAAGACCAGGGGAGTGTCGTACAACCCATCCCCCAGGTTGATCAAGAAGCCGAGTCCTTGATCGGCACCGACGAATTCCCCGACCACCGCCCCGATGACCGAAAGGGTCGCGCCGATCTTGAGGCCGCCGAGCAGCACCGGCATGGCGGCCGGCGCTTCCAGCTTTAGAAAGACCTGCGAACGGGTCGCTCGCAGCGATCGCATCAACTCGTATAGCTCGCGCGGCACGGATCGGACCCCGACCACCGTGTTGACCAGCACCGGGAAGAAGACGATCAACCCGCAGATCAGGACTTTGGAGATCCGCCCCGGCCCAAACCAGATCACCAGGAGCGGCGCGATCGCTATGATCGGAATCGCCTGAGAGGCGACGACATAGGGCGATAAGAGCCGCTCGAGGGTGGACGACTTAGCCAGCCCGTAGCCCAAGAGGCTGGCCACACTCACTCCCAGCGCCAGCCCAGCCAGTACTTCGGACAAGGTGACCAGCGTGTGGCCCAACAAGCTTCCATCCAGGATGGCCCGGCTCAGCCGTGCCACCACTGCCGACGGCGGCGGCAGGATGAACTGCGGCAGGCCGCTGGCTCGGGCAACTCCTTCCCAGCCGATCAGCGCGACCAGGGCCGAAAGGGCAGGCAACCAGCGCCCCAGCCGTACTCTCCCACGCTTCATCGGTTGAACGGCTTGCATACTCTTCCTCATTAAGCAGACCTGCCCCGAGATCGTTCGCTCGGGGCAGGCAAACCGGCTATCTGCAGTCCTTCGAAGGCACTCGCCCTCATCGGTTCTGCCAGATTGGCCTTATGAAGAAGCTGCCCCGTAGACTTAGTGTCCGCGGGGCAGCAACAAAGCTCAGGCTTAGGCCTGAAGCCTTCTCCTATCCGGACTGTACCGTCGGCCCCGGAGTTTCACCGGATCCTGCGCAACCGCGCTCGCGGGCTCTACCGCCGATCGGGAATTGGGCCTGTGGCCCTCACCCTGCCCCGAAGGCTTCTCGAACTATTCAATTGTCGGCCCGATTATACCTGCATTCCGGGCGGCTTCAGTCGTTCAGTTCCCGCAGGTCCCCGGTCGTGACAAACACGACCCGCTCCGCAATGTTCGTCACCCGGTCGCCGATGCGCTCGAGGTTGTGGGCGCACCAGAGCAGGTAGGTCGCTCGGGTCGCGCTGTTGGGCGTGTGAGACATGATTTCGACCAACTCGCTGAAGACGGCCTTATAAAGCCCGTCCATCTGGTCATCTAAATCAGCGACCGCCCTCGCCTTAGCCGCATCTCGGTCAGCATAGGCGGCCAAGCTCTGGCGAAGCATCTCCCTGGCCAACTCCGCCATGCGCGGGATGTCGACCAACGGCTTCAGGAGCGGTTCGTCTCCAATTCGAATCACGGTCGTTGCGATACCGGTGGCGTGGTCACCCATCCGCTCCATCTCCACGACCATGTGCATGGCAGCGATGATCGAACGCAGGTCGCTCGCTGCGGGCTGCTGAGTGGCAATCAAGGCGAGGCAATCTTCCTCGATCTTGTAGCGCAGGTCGTTGACCTGGATGTCCTCGTCGATGACCTGCTGAGCCGTGGCGAGATCACGCCGCTTCAAGCTATCGACCGAGCGAACGATCGCCTGGTCCACCAGTTTGTGCATGCGCAGCAAATCATCATTGATCTCGCCGATCGCGCGGTCGAGCGTTGATCTCAAACTAGGCCGTGCCATGCTGCCCTCCTCTGCCCCTACCCCATCCGGCCGGTGATGTAGTCCTCGGTCAGCTGTTGGGTTGGCCGGGTGAAGATCCGGTCCGCCTCATCGAATTCCACCAACTTTCCCAACCAAAACAGCCCAGTGCGATCAGAGACCCTGGCGGCTTGTTGCATATTGTGAGTAACAATGACGATAGTGTAGCGTTCCCTGAGCTGCCGCATCAATTCCTCGATCTTCAGGGTCGCAATCGGATCGAGCGCTGAACAGGGCTCGTCCATCAGTATGATCTCCGGCTCCACTGCCAGCACACGTGCGATACACAGGCGTTGCTGCTCGCCGAGTGAGAGCCCCAGCGCCTCCTTACTGAGGTCGTCCTTGACTTCCTCCCACAACACGGCGCGGGTCAGCGACCGTTCGACCAGCTCATCTAGCTCACCGCGGCCGTTCGTCAACCCGAGGACCCGTGGACCGAACGCCACATTGTCAAAAACCGACTGTGGGAAGGGGTTAGGTTTCTGGAAAACCATTCCGACCCGCCGACGCAGTTCCACCACATCAACTCCCTGCTCGTAAATATCCTCTCCATGGATCAGCACCTTGCCCTCTACCCTGGCGCCTGGGATGTCGTCGTTCATTCGGTTGAGGCAGCGCAGGAAGGTGGTCTTGCCACAGCCCGACGGTCCGATCAGGGCGGTGATCTGTCGCTCGTGAATCTCCATCGACACGTTCTGCAGAGCTTGGAACGAGCCGTAGTAGAAGTTCAGGGCTCGCACCTCGATCTTGGGGTGGTCTGCGCCGGCCATTGATCGAATTGTACCTACTCTCTCCGATTCCCCTCTGCCGAGCAGCCCGGAGGCCGGGTCCAGGTTTCGGAGCAGTATAATCACCGGCGGTATGCCGGCACCGCGCCCTCCAACCCAGCATGGCTTGGCAATTGTGCTGGTCCTCGGCATCCTGCTATCCGGCTGCAGATCCACCCCAGCTGATCCCGCAGTCGACAGTCAGACGATCGTAAACAAGGGTTCGGACACGATCGTCAACCTGGCCCTCGCCTGGGCCGAAGCCTATCACCAGGTCGAGCCGGAGGTCAGCGTTTCCGTCACCGGCGGAGGGTCCGGCACCGGCATCGCGGCATTGATCAATGGGACCTTGGACCTCGCCAATGCCTCCCGGCAGAT
>CAYHSI010000203.1:0-4281 GCA_964359225.1 uncultured Anaerolineaceae bacterium | reverse complement strand
TGTCAATCAGCGGGCTCCGACCGGTCACCTCAAAGACCTGTTCGGCGGTCTCCTTGATGATCTTGGCGCGCGGATCATAGTTCTTGTACACGCGGTGCCCAAAGCCCATCAGGCGGAACTCGCCTTGTTTCACCCGCTGAATGTATTCGGGCACGCGCTTCTTGTCGGCGATCTCGTGAAGCATCTTGAGCACGGCAGCATTCGCCCCGCCATGCAGCGGCCCGGACAAGGCCGCCGCCGCGCCAGCCAAAGAACTATAGGGGTCCGCCTGGCTTGAGCCAATGGCGCGCATGGTGCTTGTGCTGCAGTTCTGCTCGTGGTCGGCATGCAGGATGAACAGCACGTCGAGCGCGCGCTCGAGCACCGGATTCGGCTCGTACTTGGCCTCGGACATCTTGTACATCATGCTCAGGAAGTTGCCCGTGTAGCTCAGGTCATTGTTCGGGTATACATACGGCAGGCCCTTGCTGTGGCGGAAGGAATAGGCAGCGATGGTGGGCACTTTGGCGATGAGGCGCGTTATTTGGTAGAGGCGAGTGGCGGGGTCGGTGACGTCGCGCGCCTCAGGGTAGAACGTGGAAAGCGCCGCCACGGAGCTGACAAACATGCCCATGGGGTGGGCGTCGTAGCGGAACGACTCCATGAGCGATTTCAGGTTCTCGTGCAAGAAAGTGTGATGGGTGATGCCGTGCACCCATTCATCCAGCTGCTGCTGGGTGGGCAGCTCCCCGAAGATGATGAGATAAGCAACCTCAAGGAAGCGGCTCTTCTCCGCCAACTGTTCGATGGGGTAGCCTCGATGTTGCAGAATACCCCGCTCGCCGTCGATGAAGGTGATCGTGCTCCTGGTGGAGGCTGTGTTCTTGTAAGCCGGGTCGTAGCTCATCAGCCCAAAATCGTCGTCGTCGATCTTGATCTCGCGCAGGGCCATGGCGGAGATCACGCCGTTTTCGATGGGGACCTCGTACTCCTTGTTGGTGCGGTGATCGAGGATGGTCAGATGCCCCTTAGTAGCGCCCTCTTCACGTTCAGCGCCCCGGGGTTTGACGGTGGTGGCCATCGGGACTTTTCCTCCTTAATTTAGGGGGCCCACACCACGATTGCTTCGGGCGGTGGGCGCACAAAGATCTACCGGCGAGGCCGGTTATTGTGATATTAGGCGCAAACGAGTGGGTCAGGTAGAGTGAAGGGTCCTACGTTGGGGGTGACATCCGTCCTGGAGGGCCGTTCAAGGGGCAGCCACGCACGAATTCTGGCAGCCATGCGCTTCGATGGGGTTGTGAGAGGCGACGGCGGGATTCGAACCCGCGCATAAGGGTTTTGCAGACCCCTGCCTTACCACTTGGCTACGTCGCCGTGCGCGAGCGGGGCGGCCAGCCCCATCCCAACCCCACTCGCAAAAACGCCTACCGCCGCGGCTGCTGCCTCGACGATAGGCCGCCTACTCAGAGCGGGCGATGGGATTCGAACCCACGACCTTCTCCTTGGCAAGGAGACGTTCTACCACTGAACTACACCCGCGTTACAAAGAGGATATCGCTAAGCTTCAGCATAGTCAAGCAAGGCCGGCGCGGGACAGGGTTCGGCCCACCAGGGTTGGCGGAGTCACGGACTAGTCCACGCTCTTCTCGTTCTCAGGCGAGGTTGCCCCGGCGAGCTAACCGAGTAGACTTCGCGAGGACGCTTCTGTGGCCCAGGATGGAGGAGTTGGCTGGAGACCCGCGCAGCCGAGCAATCCCCGCGCGAGCCGAAACGCGATCTACCCTTTCCTCCCGTTGTCGGATGCCTGGTCAGCATCGGGATTGGGCTGCTGGCGGCGGGGGTCTTCTACCTGCTCGTGACGATGGCCGTCCAGGGCGAGATTCGGATCGGCCGCGGGGAACTCGGTGAGACTCGAGTTTGGCTACTTCGAGAGGGCGGGGAACGAGGACTGGGCTTCTCCGGCACGCGGCTCGTCAGCGGGAGCGAGGCGGCGGGAGCAGCGTGTGTCGAGACCCGGGTTCGCTTTCTGATACTGGGCGGGGCCGAGGGGTCGGCGCCGGTCAGATACTGTGAGTGCCTGGAAAAGGTCGGAGAGACCTGGACCTCGACCGGTGAGTGTCCGCCGCAGTCATCGGCTGCCGACTAAAGGCTGCGCATAGCCAAACAAAACTGGAGGCCCACAAAGATCGTCGGGTGAGTTAGTTCGAAGTACGGCGCCGCCGGGCGGGCGCATCCCACTGAAGCTGCGCGCACCCGGACATGGCCTCGGCCATGAATGGCCACGGCCATGAAGGGAAGGGCGTGATGACTACGAAACCGCTGCCGCTCAATCAGGTCGTTCAACGCGACTGCCTGCAGGTGATGGAACGCATGCCGGAAGCGTCCATCGACCTGATCTTCGCCGATCCACCTTACAACCTGCAGCTCCGCCAGGAGCTTTGGCGTCCCAACCTGACCCGGGTGCGGGGAGTCGAGGATTCCTGGGATCGGTTCGAGAGCTTTCAGCAGTACGACGAGTTCACCCGCGCCTGGCTCGTCGCTTGCCGCAGGTTGCTAAAAACCGACGGCACCTTGTGGGTCATTGGGACCTACCACAACATCTACCGGGTCGGGGCGATCTTGCAGGACCTCGGATTCTGGATCCTCAATGACGTGCTCTGGATCAAGACCAATCCGATGCCAAACTTTCGCGGGGTCCGTTTCACCAATGCCCACGAGACGCTGATCTGGGCCGCCAAATCGAGCAGCTCCAAGTACACCTTCAACCACCACGCGATGAAGCGCTTCAACGATGGCAAGCAGATGCGCAGCGATTGGGTGGTGCCGCTGTGCACCGGAAAGGAGCGGATCAAACTCAACGGCAAGAAAGCTCACGCCACGCAGAAGCCAGAAGCGCTGCTGTACCGGGTGCTGCTGGCCTCGACCGATCCCGGAGATATCGTGCTGGATCCGTTCTTCGGGACCGGGACCACGGGCGCGGTCGCCAAGCGCCTGGGGAGGCAGTGGATCGGGATTGAGAAGGAGCCCAGTTACGTGGAGATCGCCCGCCGGCGGATTGAGGCTGTTGAGCCAGGGCCTGCCGAGGCGCAGGCCCTCGAAGTCCGGTCAGCTCGGCGCGAGCCGCGAGTGCCGTTCGCCTCTCTGCTCGAGGCCGCCTTCATTCGACCTGGGCAGAAGCTGTATTTCCAAAAGGATCGGAGCCGATCGGCCTGGGTCAAGCCCGATGGCCAGCTGCGCCTGAACGGGATCGAGGGATCGATCCACCAGCTCGGCCGTCACCTGGCCGGCGGCGGCCCGTGCAACGGGTGGGAGCACTGGTATATCGAGGATACGCAGGGCCAGCTGGTGGCCCTGAACGAATTGCGGGAGCGCTACCGGGAGAGCGCCTCAGCCTTGCGAAGGGTAGGCTGAGCCCCTGCCGGTTAATCCGCGAGCAAGGGCCCGACCTCGACGATCGCGACCCGATGCTCGCGGTCATCTACTGGCCCGAGGAACTGGACCACCGCTATCCGCTGCCCATCGGGCGACCAGCGCGGCAGGCCAAATTCCCCCTCGGCGATCTGACGCACTTGATCCTGATCCAGGTCGAAGAGCCATAGCCCGGAGTTTTTTTCCGTATCTCCTTCCCCAAATGCGGCTGGGAAGGCCAGCCAGCGGCCCTGCGGGGCCCAGGCAACTCCGCTCGCGACACGAAACCCTTCCAGGACAGGATGGACGTCCTCAGCATCTGCGCTCATCAAATACAGTCCAAGATCCGAGAAGGTGAGCGGGGATCCCTTCTCCTTGGCCCCAATGAATGCGATTTGCTCGCCATCGGGTGACCATGACGGCCCGTAGGCCTGAGCCAGTCCAACATCGAGCTCTTCCCAGCCTTCCTTCGAAAGCCGGTACATTTGCTCTGAGATGAACCGGTTTGCATTCCCCATTAGGCCGATGGACATGGTTGGGTTCCATTGGAATCCCCCGGTCCCGACGATGCTCTCCGGCATTGGGTAGTCCAACAACTGCTTAACTTGGCCAGTCTGATTGTCGAGTGCCATGAGGTAGTACTTGATGTTGAAGGTATCTCCTGCAGGCCGGCACGCCACGAAGTAGCTCATACGGCCGTCGAGCAGGCGTTCGGGCGCCTCGAATCCGTTTTCCCCATCCGGTCCGCAGGAAACATGCTTTGGTAGATCCATCATCTCAAACGACTGACCGTCGAGCGCGAGCCGCCAGATTCTTGGGCTAAGCGCGCCTAACAATCCAGTCCGGTATTGGACTGCCAGGGTTTCATCGTCCAGCCAAGCGACTTCGCCG
>CAYHSI010000202.1:3429-4342 GCA_964359225.1 uncultured Anaerolineaceae bacterium | reverse complement strand
GTGATCGCCGATGGGCGGCTCGCCCCGATCCAATCCGTCCAGCTCAGTTTCAACCGCGGCGGCGAGATCCGGGAAGTCCTGGTGAAAGAGGGGGATCGGGTGGAGGTCGGGCAGCTGTTGGTCCGGCTGGGGAACCGCGAGCAGGCGCTGGCCGCGGTGACGGCGGCCCAACTCGAGCTGCTCAGCGCAGCGCAGGGCCTGGAACGCATTCATGAGCAAGCCGGGACCCAGAGCGCGCAGGCTCAACTCGATCTAGCCAATGCCCGGGAGCAGCTCAGGCAGGCAGACTATCGCTGGAGCGTTCAACAGCAGGGCCATCGCGCCAGCCAGGCGACCATCAACGGGGCCGAGGCGAGCCTGATCCTGGCGAAGGATTCGCTCGATCGGGCCAAAGGCAACTACGACGGCCTGTCCGGCCGGCAGGAAGACGACTTGGAGCGGGCCGCGGCCTTAACCGAGCTGGCCGGAGCCCAGCGGGACTACGACGCGGCACTGCGCAATCTGAACTGGTACAACGGCCATCCAACCGAGATCCAACAGGCGATTCTGGATGCTGATGTGGCGATCGCGCAGGCCCAGGTCGAGCAAGCCGAGCGGGTGTGGGAGGAGCGCGATGAAGGGCCGGACCCGGACGAGCTTGCGCTCGCTGAGGCGCAGCTCGCCAACGCCGAAGCTCAATTGGCGGCGGCCGAGGCGGCGCTCGCCGCGCTCGAGCAGGAAACTCCGATTGCCGGCACGGTCGCCAACGTGCTGGGCAAGGCCGGCGAGACGGCGGCCCCGGGCGGGTTGGCGGTGGTGATCGCGGACTTCAGCAGTTGGATCATCGAAACCGAGAACCTGACGGAGATCGAATTGCCGGACGTCGCCATCGGCCAGCCGGTGAAGGTCACTTTCGACGCGCTGGCGGAACTTG
>CAYHSI010000202.1:0-3419 GCA_964359225.1 uncultured Anaerolineaceae bacterium | reverse complement strand
TCCTCGCATGTCGAGTCGTTCACGGCGAACACGGTCCACGGTGCGAAGAACTGGAGGTCCGCGGAGTCGTGACGGCGATCCGGCCGCTGTTCGAGATGCGGAGCGGGGACGTAACTTACACTGTAACCATCGGACTGGGTACGACCGACCCGCGCTTGCAGTGGGGAATGACGGCGGTGGTTACCTTCCAAGATTCGGCCAGCCTCGGTTCGCTCCCCTGAACTCGCCCGCGGAGCCAAGTCTGAAGCGCCCACCGCGCTAATTCGGTTAGACTTCGCCTGAGCATCGCCGGTCGGGCGACAACACCTCCCGCATAGTCAAGATCAAATGCAGAGCAAACCGATCCGGGTCCTGGTCGTCGACGATCACTCGATCGTCCGCCGAGGCATCAAGGCCTTGCTGGGCAGCGAGGTAGAGATTCAGGTGGTCGGCGAGGCCGAGAACGGGCTGCAGGCTGTGGAGGCAACCTCCAGGCTGAACCCGGAGGTCGTGCTGATGGACCTGGACATGCCGAAGATGAATGGAATTGAGGCCATCAAGCACATTCTATTGCGCTGGCCTTCGGTGGCTGTCCTGGTGCTCACCAGCCTCACGTCCGATCGAGACGTTTTTGCGGCGGTCAAGGCCGGAGCGCTGGGATATATCCTGAAGGATACCGAGCCGGAGGAGTTGGTGCAGGCCATCAAGCAAGTCCATCGGCGAGAACCGACCCTGCACCCGAAGATCGCTCGGATTCTGCTCGATGAGGTCACTCAGAGTGCCCCCGGGGGAGAGCTGGCGGCCGTGCTGAACGCGGATGAGATTGGAGTGCTCCGCCTCTTGACCCTGGGGCGGGATACCAGCCAGATTGCGGGCGGGCTGGCCAGGTCCCCCGAGCAGGTCCGGACCCATATCAGTAGCATTCTTTCCAAGCTCCACCTGGCGAGCCGGACCGAGGCAGTGTTGCTCGCGCTGCGGGAGGGACTGACTCGGCCCGATGAAGCATCTCCAAAGTACCTGACCCTGCTGCTGGAAGCCGTGCGGCAGGAGCGCAAGGAACTGAGCCGGGGTGATTCGTCTCCCAGCGAGGCTCCGACCGAACCAATGATTGACTCGATCGGACTGGCCGACCTCATCCGAGAACACAGACAGTTCGAACTTGAGCTCACCTTAGCCGGCAAGATTCAATCCAGCTTTCTGCCGCGGGCGCTACCGGACCCGCCGGGCTGGCAGTTTGCGGCGAAGCTCATTCCGGCCCGTGAGACTTCCGGCGATTTCTACGACCTGATTCAGCTCCCAGATTCGAGGGTTGGATTGGTCATTGCCGACGTCACCGACAAGGGCATGGGTGCCGCGCTCTACATGGCATTGACCCGAACCCTGATGCGGACGTATGCCCAAGAGGGGGCGGCCAAGCCCCACCAGGATCTCCAGGAAGTCAACGGCCGGATCCTGGCCGATACGGAGGGCGGGTACTACGTCACGCTGTTCTATGGGATTCTCGATTTGAAGACCGGAGTCCTCGATTACAGCAATGCCGGTCACCCGCCAGGCGTGTTGGTGCGGGGGCCGGAAACTGACCGACTGAAAGTCCTGGGCCGAACCGGCCCACCCCTAGGGGTCTCGAAACAAGCCCCGTGGGAATCATCGGTCATCAGCATTCAGCCGGGAAACCACCTCATCCTCTACACGGACGGGATTTCCGAAGCGCGGGATAGCAGCAGTCAGCTCTTCGGCATCGAACGTGTGATCCAGGCCGCGCTCGCCAGTTCGGCTCGTTCGGCTTCCGAGACTCAGGACATGATCCTTAAGCTGGTGGAGCGCTTTGCCGGCGAACAGCCTCGGGCGGACGACATCGCACTGGTTGTCGCCTCACGAATTCTGGCCGAAAGCGACACGACCGCATTCCATCCCGTTTTGCCACCCTTGGCTCGCACTTGACAAACGATTAGGATAATAGGGCAGGCAAGCTACGGATCTAGTTGGTAAAAGGAGACAGCCATGGCGAAAGCACGGTCGAAAAAGCCGGGCAGTGGGCAGAAGACTGCTTCCAAGCGCGCAGTCGGCAAGTCGGCTAAGCGGTTGAAAGCCGCGCCGCCGAAAAAGAGTACTGTGGCTCCGGTCAAGCGGTCTGCGCCGGCGCGCAAACCTGGCGCCCCTCAGCGGCTCGAGGCACTTGAAAGTCGCCTGGAGCAGCTGACCAAACAGCTGTCGTCACTTGTGCGTCGGGCCGGTCCGCCGGGTCCACCCGGGCCACAAGGGAAGGCCGGAAATCCTGGCCCGGTCGGGGCGTAGGGACTGAAAGGTGACAAGGGGGAATCCGGCGTTCCGGGCGCAGTGGGTCCGAAGGGAGACATGGGCCTTCAAGGATCACACGGTCTTACCGGATCGAGAGGTGAGACTGGCGTCGCCGGGATGCAAGGTCCGCCGGGCCCGAAGGGGGACACAGGTGCCCAAGGGCCGGCTGGAAGGGACGGAGTTAAGGGTGAGACTGGCATTGCCGGCACGTCCGGCCCGAAGGGCGAGACCGGTTCCCAGGGTCCGCCCGGGCCTGCCGGGCCGCGAGGGGAGCCCGGCCCGCAGGGTCCGTCCGGGCCCAAGGGCGATGCGGGAGCACTCGGCCCGTCCGGCCCGGCTGGGGCGAAAGGCGAACCCGGTCCTCAGGGGTCGCCTGGGCCCAAGGGAGACCGGGGACCGCAAGGTCCAGCGGGTCCTGCTGCCGGCAGCTAGTTAGATCCGCTCGCAAGGAGAACACCATTGCGAGATGGATCGCGGATCAGCACCCCAGCTTCGGTGTCTTCCGGGACCAGGTTGGCTGCTCGCACTCGTTCCGCGAGCCGGGTGAGTTCGGCCTGATCCGGGAGCACGATCTCAAAGTGGCGGAGGCCGAGCGCGTCGGGCGGGGGAGGGGGAGCGCCCACACCTAGCCAGGTATTCAGGCCGAGGTGATGATGGTATCCGCCGGCCGAGACGAAACTCGCACCCATGGCGGGCGACATCCCCTGGACCTCGAAGCCGAGCAAATCACAATAGAAGCGGTTCGACTCCGCGATGTCTGCGACGTGCAGATGAACGTGGCCGATCGCCGTGGCTTGCGGCATCGGTTGGTCTAGCTGGTCGCCGGGCTCGAGCGCCCGCAGCACCCTCTCGACGTCGAGCGGATCTCGACCCGAGCGCACGACGCCTTGCGCATCTACGACCTGAAAGCTGTCCCCCGTGAAAGACCAGCTGCCTCGCTCGGGTGTGTCGGCGTAGAGCTCGATTCCGTTCCCCTCGGCGTCGTCCAGATAGGTTGTTTCGGTCATGACGTGGTCGGTGGGATAGTTCGGATAGCGCAGGGAGAATAGGCGGGCGAGGGCCCGGGCCAGTTCGCGGCGGCTCGGGAGCAGGATCGCGAAGTGATAGAGGCCGGTCGTGCCACGCACTCGGCGGGCGCGGGG
>CAYHSI010000201.1:0-4346 GCA_964359225.1 uncultured Anaerolineaceae bacterium | reverse complement strand
GAGTTCTTCTCCTTCGGAACGAATGATCTCACCCAGACCACCTATGGGATCAGCCGCGACGACGCCGAGGCCGGATTCCTGATGGAGTACATCCAGAAGGAAATCCTGCCGGGCAATCCATTCCAATCCATTGATCCGGAGGGTGTGGGACGCCTGATGAAGATGGCGACCGACGAGGGGCGGGCGGTTCGCCCCGACCTGGAGGTGGGGATCTGCGGCGAGCACGGCGGGGATCCACAATCCATCCGGCTCTGCCATGACTATGGGTTGAATTACGTGAGCTGCTCACCGTTCCGGGTGCCGGTGGCCCGCTTGGCGGCCGCCCATGCGGCCTTGCGCGAAACCCCGGCCGCAGCCAAAGCCAAGCCTTGACCGGCGCAAGCCAGCCGTGAATCGATGGGGCACACGCGCAGCGTGTGCCCCTGAGCTTTCTTATGGAAGCGAGTTCAATTCAATCGAAATCCGTGTCGTCGTCTTCGTCCTCGTCCTCATCATCGAATGAATCGTCGGCAGTATCTTCCGAGTCCTCATTGGCCCAATCGAGTTCGATCGGGGCTTCTCTCACGACCATCAATTCTGCGCTACAGGTTGGGCAAGTCACCTTGTGCCCCTTTCTCGGCGGCCCAGTGAAACTAATTTCCCCGTCGCACTCCGGGCAGTAGCCTCTGGCCATCCGCGACCTCCGGATGTGTTCCCCTCACATTGAACAAATCTTCCCTTGAGCCGATCTCGATAGCATTCCTCCTTGGGTTTCGAGCCTGTAAGCGCACGGTGCAAGTGGCGGAAGGCCGGCCTTCCCCGTGCCCCAACTGCCGGAATTGGGAGCGGGATTATATCTAAATTGAGGAGATTCGCATGAGAGACTGGATCCTACCTGCGATGGGCACTTTCCTGTTCTGGGGGCTATATGGATTCTTTCCCAAGATCACCATTCGCTACATCAATCCGCTCAGCACGATCCTCTTCGAAGCGCTCATCGGAATCCCGGTGGCAATCGTCGTATTGGCGGTCTTGAAGTTCAGACCGGAGGTCCATCCCACTGGGGTTTTGCTGGCTAGCCTGACCGGGCTGCTCGGTATGCTGGGTGCCCTATCGTTCCTGTTCGCGGTCCGCAGAGGCCAGGTGGTCCTGGTGGCCGCCTTCACGGCGCTCTACCCCGCTCTTACGATCCTGCTGGCTATGCTGTTCCTCGGGGAACGACTGGAGCTTCGGCAGTGGCTTGGGGTCGGCCTGGCGATACTTGCCATGCTGCTCTTCGCAGCCTGACCGCCCCTTTCGTTTGAATTCTAGCGTACAGGGAGGGATTTATTCAGGTTTTCACAAACCGGCGCAAGTCCGGGAATACCAGCTTCTCATGCTGGGACTTGCGCAGCCCCGTCCGGTTGGCGGCTTCGAAGTTCAGCAGCACTTCCTTAAGGGCCCGGACCTGCCAGCCGGGGGGATCCTGGGAGAAGATGGCCAGGACCGCGGTAAAGTGGCCGGGGATCAGCAGCAGGCAGGAAGCATCGTCCAGGTGGGTGGCCAGCATCCGGCCGGGGCCGGATTCTTTGCGGGATGGGCCGAAGGTGCGGAGCAGACCCATCGCCTCCTCGGCCGCCGGAGGCATGTCGCCCTGCAAGAAAATCCGTTCCCGCGAGTTGAGATCAAACAGCGCGACACAGGTGCACTGCGCCTCATTGAGCTGCATGAGGAAGGTCGTGCGGCCCTCTTCCAGGACCACTCGCCAGCGGTCGCTGCGCGGATGAGCCTGCTTGAGCCGTAGGGCGACCTCCCGCTGCTCCTGGTAGTGCCGGCGAATCGCCCGGTACTGGGAGGCGTTGATCCGGCCATGTTCGAAGTCGTCCTCTAAGCGGTCGAGCTTTTCATCAAGAGCGGTGAGCATCTCCATCAGCTCGGGAGCGTCCTCGGTCTCGAGTTCCAGGCTCAAGGTTTCCTTGATCGAGCGGTCCGTGAGGGTCTCTTCGCCGATCAGCCCAACCTCGGCCTGAGTCGGCGGGTCTTCCAGGAATACCGGGGGGGTGGCTCCTTCCAGCTTGGCCAGATGGCTTTCCTTCTCCCGGAGGAACTCCCGCACCGCACGCAGCTGCCCGGCGCTGATGGTTCCGTCGCAGAACGCCAGGGCGGCCGACAGCATCCGTTCACGGGCGATCGCGAGCTGTTCCCGCCCGCGCTGGATGGCCGGATCAGCGGCCTCCCGCTCGGTCTGCGCGACCTCGGCTTCGAGTTCGGACTGGCCCCTCGGCATGGCCCTATCATACAGGCTCGGATGAAAGGCGTTCAGATGACCAGGGTACCAGCAGCCGACCGCGATATACTCAGGTTCTGATGCGCGGTTTGCCGTTTGCGGCGCTCTTGCTGGGCCTGCTGGCCGGGTGCAATTTCCCTGGCTCGGAGCCGGTTACCCCGACCGCTTCCGGCGATCAAGTCGTGCAGACCGCCCAGGCGATCGCCCAGGCTACCCTGGCTGCACCGACCCCCAGCCCGACTCAGGTGCCGCCCACCCCTTCGCCAGCCCCGCCGACCAATACTCCCCCGCCGGCAGCCACCCTCACACCGGCCTCGCCCGTGGTGACGGCAAACTACAACGCCAATATCCGACGCGGGCCAGGGGAAAATTACGAAGTCCTGGATTTTCTGCTTGGCGGACAGCAGGCGGATGTGCTCGGGCGCTACGACAACTCGCCGATCGGCACCTGGTGGTACGTGCGGCCGATTGGGAGCGGGATTACCGGCTGGGTGTGGTCGGGGGCCATGGCGCTCAGTGGGAGCGATTTTGGGGTCCCAGTGCTGACTCCGGTGCCGACCTCGGCCCCGACACCCGAGCCGACCAGCGCGCCCACCCAGACTCCGACGCTGACACCAACACCGACGAACACACCTTAGCTCGCCTGTGCCGCCGCCGTACCCGCGGTTTAGCCTGCCGGCCTAACTACCGAACTCGATCCCCTGCGCAAGCGGCAATTCCTTCGACCAGTTGATGGTGTTGGTCTGGCGGCGCATGTAGGCCTTCCAGGCGTCGGAGCCTGACTCTCGGCCGCCCCCGGTTTCTTTCTCACCTCCGAATGCCCCGCCGATCTCGGCGCCTGAGGTCCCAATGTTGACGTTGGCAATGCCGCAGTCGGAGCCGCGAGCCGAGAGGAACGTCTCCATGGTGCGCATGCTGTCGGTGAAAATAGCGCTCGACAATCCCTGGGGCACATCGTTGTGCAGCTGGATCGCTTCATCGATCGTGTTGTACTCCAGGAGATATAAGATAGGGGCGAAGGTTTCTTCCTTTACGATGTCGGTCTGAGCCGGCATCCGCACGATGGTGGGTTCGACGAAGTTCGGGCCCAGCTCCGGCCGGCGTTTGCCGCCCACCACGATCTTGCCTCCCTCCTGCTGGATCCGGTCGAGGGCCGTGAACATTTCCTCGACCGCCGCCGGACTGACCAGCGGGCCCATGAGGGTGGTTTCCCTCAGCGGGTCCCCGATCCGCACCTGGTTGTAACCCTTCACCAATCGCTCGGTGAGCTGCTCGGCAACTCCCTGCTGAACGATGATCCGGCGGGTCGAAGTGCAGCGCTGACCGGCGGTGCCCACCGCTCCGAACAGGATGGCCCGGGTGGCCAGCTCCAGGTTGGCGTCCTCCGCCACGATGATAGCGTTGTTGCCGCCGAGCTCCAGGATCGTCCGACCGAAGCGGCGCCCGACGGCTTCCGAAACTCGGCGCCCGATGACGGTCGATCCCGTAAAGGAAATCAGCGGGAGGCGGGGATCGTTCAACAGTCGCTCCCCGACGTCGGAACCGGTCCCTATCAGCAAACTGAAAATTCCGGTCAGGCCGTGATCGGCCATCACCTGATTGGCCAGATGCTGGACCGCGATTGCGGTGAGCGGGACCAGGCTGGAAGGTTTCCAGATAACCGGATCCCCGCAAACCGCGGCAATGGCCGCGTTCCACGACCAGACTGCGACCGGGAAATTGAAGGCGCTGATGACGCCGATCGGGCCCAACGGATGCCACTGTTCGTACATGCGGTGGGCCGGCCGTTCAGACTGCATTGTCAATCCGTAGAGCTGGCGGGACAGGCCGACCGCGAAATCACAGACGTCGATCATCTCCTGAACTTCGCCGTGACCTTCGACCCGGATCTTCCCCATCTCCAGACTGATGAGATCTCCAAGGGGCTCCTTGTATTCCCGGACCAGGCCGGCCAGGTCGCGAATCAGCAGCCCGCGTTTGGGTGCCGGTTGCTCCCTCCAGGCCTTGAAACTGTCCACCGCAGACTGCGCGACCCGGTCATAGGTAGTCGAAGTCGCCTGGATCACGGAGGCGATCGGCTCACTGGTTGTGGGGTTGTAAG
>CAYHSI010000200.1:0-4387 GCA_964359225.1 uncultured Anaerolineaceae bacterium | reverse complement strand
TCACGCTGGCTCTACTGGCATCGTTACTGATCATCATCTTCCAGGCGAGAGTGACCGCGCTGATTCCGTTGTATGCCATTGGGGTGTTCCTCTCGTTCACGCTGTCGCAGGCCGGTATGGCGCGGCGCTGGTGGAAGATCGGCCGACTCTCGTCGGGGCAAGTGGTTCAGGAGCGGGGCTCGAAGTTGCGCCCGGAACCGAACTGGCAGCTCAAAATGCTGATCAACGGCTTCGGAGCCGTTTGCACCGCCGTGGTGACGCTGGTCTTCACCTTCACGAAGTTCCGCGAGGGTGCTTGGGTTGTCATCGTCTCTGCACCTGTCCTAGTGCTGATCTTCTCAGCCATCCACCATCACTATCGGGATCTGGCCAAAGGTCTTTCTGTAGACGACTATGGGCCTGCCCCGCAGATCAGACGGCACCGGGTTATCCTGCCGATCAGCGGAGTCCACCGCGGCACCTTGGATGCGCTCCGCTACGCGACCTCACTGTCGGATGATGTAACTGCGGTCCATGTGTCCATTGACCCGGACGAGGCGGAGCGGGTTCGGCTCAAGTGGGAGACCTGGGGCGGAGGCGTGCGGTTCGTCATCCTCGACTCGCCCTACCGGCTATTTGTAGAGCCGCTAATCGGCTACATTGAAGAAGTCATGGCCCAACGCCAGAAGCACGACACGGTCACGATCGTCGTTCCGCAATTCGTGTCCCGGCGCTGGTGGCACAATCTGCTTCACACCCAAACCGCGCTGTTCCTCCGGCTGGCGCTGATGTTCCGACCCGGGATCGTGATTACCGACGTTCCGTACCATGTAGAATGACCCAGGCCGAAATCAGGAGATGAGCCGGTGAGCTATATCGTGGTTGGCTGTGGCCGGGTTGGCGCCGAACTGGCGGACCGCCTGGCTCAGCGCGGATTTGAGGTCTCGATCATCGATCAGGAGCCCACTGCCTTCCTGAGCTTATCGCCGGATTTCAAAGGGCGGACCTTGGAGGGCGATGCCCTTGACCGGCATTTGCTGGAACGGGCCGGTATCCGGGAAGCACAGGCATTGGCGGCAGTGACCGACTCAGATGCTCTCAACGCGGTGGTTGGCCATATAGCCAAGTCCGCCTACCAGGTGGCACACGTCGTGGTCGGGAATTTTGACCCGAAGCACCGCCCGTTGTTCGAGGCCTTTGGTCTGCAGACCGTCTCGGCCGGGACCTGGGGCGCGCAGCGGATCGAAGAGTTGATGGTGCATAGCGGCCCTCAGGTCGTCTACGAGGCCGGGAATGGGGAAGTCGGTGTATATGAACTCAAAATCCCGTCGGGCTGGGACGGCCGGTCGCTGCAGGACCTCTTAGCCGGCTCCGAGTCACTACCGGTGGCGGTTACCCGGGCTGGAAGAGCCGGGCTACCTGGGGTCGGCACCCGGCTGCAGGCCGGAGATGTCGTGCACGTGAGCGCAACTTTGGAAGGGGTTCAGGCCATCGAGGCCCGGCTGGCAGGGAGCTGAGATGTTGGTCGTCATCGCCGGCGGCGGCCGCACCGGTGCTCAGTTGGCCGCCCTGCTCGTCGAGCAGCAGCACCGGGTTCGGCTGATCGAGGATCGGACTCGAGTGCTGCGCCGCTTGCATCGGGGGTTGCCCACCGAGGCGATCGTCGAAGGGGACGCGACCGACCCGAAAGTCCTGGAGCAGGCCGGAGTGCAGGAGGCCCAAGTGCTGGCGGCCTGCATGGATGGGGACGCCGAGAACCTGATGCTGTGTTTCTACGCTCGTAATCGATACCAGGTGCCGCGCACAATCGCCCGGGTCAACAACCCAAACAATGCCTGGCTGTTCAGCCCGCTGTTCAATGTCGACGTCGCCCTCAACCAGGCCGAGATCCTGGCCAGTTTGATCGAGGAAGAAATGTCGCTGGGCGACATGATGACCTTGCTCAAGCTGCGGCGCGGCCGCTACTCGCTGGTGGAAGAAAAGCTGCCGGAGGGTGCCGCGGCGGTCGGAATGGCGATCAAGGATATTACGCTGCCTCCGGATTGTGTGATCGCTGGCATCATCCGCAAGGGAGAGCTGCTCATCCCGCGGGGAATCACAACGTTCGAAGTCGGGGACGAAGTTCTGGCGGTTGTTGGCGCGGAGGCCGCCGACGACCTGGCCACCCTGTTCGGCCGGCCGCAGTCCGCTCCCGCCTCCCTGCCGGACTCGGCCCGGTCCTCCTGAGGCCGACCCAATCCAGCCTGGCCTGCTGGGCCGAATCGGCTCAGCCTCGATCGTAGCGCTAAGGCTGCAGCCAGATCTCTACGCTCGAATAGTGCAGCGTGCCAGGGATCCCCGCGCTCTGCTCGTAGAGCGCCAACCGGCCGTACTGCGAAAACGGAACCTGATAAGCAAGGTCGACCGCGAAGGAGCCTGCCTGGCCGATCCTTGGAGCGTCGAGCCAGATCGGCTGGCTGGCCAGGCTGCTTCCATTGCGGTCGAGCAGCTCGATGGTCAGCGGCTGGTCGGAAGCCGCCCAGCCTGCGCCTCGGACTTGAACGACCCCTCCTTGGATCAGCGCACCCTCCTGCGGTGAAAGGATGGCAAGTTTCTCCGGTCCTTCCAGTTGAGGGTGAACCCGGGGGGTTCCGGCAGAGAGCAACACCAGATCTACCGAAGCCAATTGAGCCAGGCGGCCGTAGCGCGGATCCTGGGTGCTGACTTCCAACCGAGCGGCTTCGGCGACATACGTCGTGTCGAACTCGACCTGAGCAACAAAGTTCCCGGCGCGGCCAGGAAAGACCAGCAGGTAGGTCACTCGCTCGCTGATCAACCGGCCATTCTCGCCGTACAGCCGAATCGTCACCCGTTCGTTAAAGCTGGGGCCGCCGCGGCCGAAGACCTGGAAGGGGCTGACGACCTGAGAACTTGGACCAGGTCGGAATACGGTGAGCTGGGCCGGCGGCAAGAGCACGCCGGAGGGCGTGCCGGTTGGAGCCTCGCCGGGATTGAAGTGTTCGATGACGATTGCAGGCGTCGAAAGGTTGAACGGTGCGGGGGTTTCCGCGGATGCCGCGGCGAGCTCATCGATCACCAGCGCGGTGGAGGCGACCGCGGTTGGTTGCTCAAGTACGACCGGTGGGGGTGAAGCCAGCGGGCTGACCGCAGAACAACCTGCCAGCCCGAGCCCGATCAGCGCACTTTCAATGGCCCTTGGCACGGCCGGATTAGGAAGCAGTGCCGATCGCCCGCAGACTGATGCCGACCAGGAAGAGGCAGATCAGGCCAAAGCTTCTGGCAGTCCGAGGGTCATCCTGACCTCTGCTGTAGGCATAGAAACCAGGCAAGGTCAGCAGGGCGACCACTCCGTACAGCACGTGGATTCCGCGGGCCGGTCGAGCGCCCTCCAGCCACAAGACGACTCCGGTGATCGCTTGCGCCAGGATTAGCAGCTCGCCGACCGCCAGGATCCCCCAGTAGCTGCCGGACATCCCACGTTTCAGCAACGAAGAGCCGACCCCCCACAATCCGGCAACTGCCAGGAAGAGCAGCATCGAGGTAGCGAGCCGGTCGTGGATTTCGGTCAGGGGCATGCTAATCCCAGTCCGTAAATCTCGCCGTATTTGGTCTGGAGATACTTGAGGTAAGGCTCGGGAGATAACCCGGCTCCGGTGACCCGCTCCAGCAGCTCCATCGGTTGGAACTTTGCTCCGTGGCGGTGGATCTTCTCCCGCAGCCAGGCCACCAGTTCTCCGAATTTTCCAGAAGCAATCTGGGATCGGATGTTCGGCAGCTCTTGCTCCAGGGTCAGCCAGAGCTGCGATGCAATCAGGTTTCCCAATGTGTAGGTCGGAAAGTAGCCGAGATATCCGTCGGACCAATGAATATCCTGCAGCACTCCCAAGGCATCATCGGGAGGAGTGAGGCCAAAGTAGGCCTGCATCTTTGAGTTCCAGGCCTCCGGAAGATCGGCGACCGCCAGGCTGCCCTGCATCAGATCCAGCTCGATCTCGAAACGCAGCATGATGTGCAGGTTGTACGTGGCCTCGTCAGCCTCTACCCGGATCAACGAGGGCTTGACCCGGTTGATCGCCCGATAGAAGCGCTCGACCGGCACATTGTCAAAGCGACCCGGGAAGGCCGCCCGCAAACGCGGGTAGTAGGCCTGCGCGAATTCTCGGCTCCGGCCGACCAGGTTTTCCATCATTCTGGATTGAGACTCGTGGATGCCGAGCGAAGCGTGGTGCGAGGAATCCAGACTGGAACCCGAGAGGACCGGGATTCGATCGAGGCTGGCGGGGATTCCCTGGCTGTACATCGCATGGCCAGCCTCGTGCATCGAACCGAAGAGAGTGGGTCCGAAGGTGGACCCATTGATCCGATTGGTAATCCGAACGTCGTCTTTGCTAAATGAGGTGCTGAAAGG
>CAYHSI010000199.1:0-4402 GCA_964359225.1 uncultured Anaerolineaceae bacterium | reverse complement strand
AGCCACTCCCGGCGCCCTGCGGAGAGGTCGGAGACAATCCAGCCTCGGCGGCGGCAGGCGGCCAGGATCGTGGTGGCATCATCGACCGAGAAGCTGTCGGCCGCAACGAACCGGCGGGGCTTGGAGGCTGAGCGTCCAATCGAAGCTCGGGGGATCGGGGCCGGTGCCGGGAGCCTGCCGGCCAGGTCGTGCGGGATGAACCCGTACTCCCGCGGTCCAGCGGGCGAGTCGGCAAAGGCCCGGGCCAACAACCCGCGATACCAGAGCACCTCGAGCGGCGAGGCCGGGGCGGCCCATGGCTTCTCCCGATCGCGCCGACCAGGGCCCATTTCGCGCAGCGGACCAAATCGGAGCCCCAGTTCCTCCAGCGGCAGGCGGCCTTCGTGGCGGATGAGCAGCTCCAGCACCCGGGCCGCCTCGGCGGGGAGGGAGGCGGCCATTTCGGAAGCCTGGGCGAGCATCGCCTCAGAGAGCTGCTGGGAGGCGGCCGGTCCGGCCCCGGTCGGCTGATCGAAGCCCCAAAGTTCGGCTACGATACGCAGATACCCGCGATCATGATCCTGCAGGCTCTGAACTAAGGTCCTCATTAGTATGGAGCCCAATCGTTGGCGATCGGGGGGCCTCAGACGATGACTTTTAACGCCTGGGGGATTACTTCGACCGTCAGCTCTTGAACGTTGGTCGTGGCATTGGCGAAGATCTCACCGTCGGTATGGATCAGAAGTGGCCGATCGGCGACCAGCTTGAGTTGTCGAAACGATCCTAGATGCACTTGCTTGAAGCGAGTGTGGGTGCCGCGCATGAATTCGGGAATCAGGCGAAACATCATTGGCCGTGAGACGTAGTCCACCATGACGTACTCAAAGACTCCATCGTCGGGCTTGGCGTCGGGGGCCATCATGAATCCGCCGCCCTCCCGGCCGCCGTTGCACAAGGTGAGCATCAGCAGCTCGCGGTCGATCTCTTCTCGGTCGGTCGAGATCTGCATCCGGGGCGCCTGATGGTCCCTCAGGATTGTCTGGATGACCGCCACCAGATACATCGCCAGACCCTGCAGCCGAGTGATGGCATGGGAGTTGATGACGGTGGCCGCGTCGAACCCGATCCCCAGGGTATTGTCCCAATACTCGATTCGCCCGCTCGCGTCCTGCACCCGGCCGAGATCCACCGTCTTGATCGAGCCGGAAAAGGCCGAGAGGATCGCCTGACCCGGATCGGGTGCAAAACCGACGTTGTGGCAGAAGTCATTTCCCGAGCCAATCGGCACTGCGGCCAGGATCGGTCGTTCGGCGGCCGACACCTGCATCAATCCGTTGACAACCTCGTGAACCGTGCCATCTCCTCCCACCGCGACCACCACTTCGAATCCCTCCCGGGCCGCCTGGGCGGCGAGCTCAGTGGCATGGGTGGGGTACTCGGTGCCGGTCCACTCGGCTCCACCGAAATGCTCGATCGTGGCCTGCAGGGAGGCCGCCACTCGCCAGCCCCGACCGCCGTCGGCGTGGGGATTGAAGATCAGTTTAACGCGACGCTCCATGATGCCGGCCTTCGCTGTGCGGGGTTCAGCGGAGAAACTTGCAGCGGATTATAGCCCACCACTCGCGGTAGTACCTTTTTTAAGCGTTTCGATCATTGACTCTCTGCCCAAGCCTGCTACAGTGAATAAGTAGGAGCCTCAGGCCACCAAAGGACTGCAACCCCCCTCGTCGGCCGTGGCGCTCTCCGACCAATCAGCCCTAGCCACTCAGTGGGTGGCGATGGGTAAGCAATACGCCGGTCGGTCGGAGTCCCGCCCTTCCCTGCGGCGTACAGATGTGGGGCCTTCCGGCAAGAGCGGCAGTGCCGGCCGTCCAGCGAATGGCAGGGGGCTCTTCGTTTTAAGGATTTCGCTGCTTGAAAAGCTAGCTTATTGCGCGAGCGGGGGCTCACCGGCGGGTCCGAGCGGTTGGGAGCGGCCGAGCAGCTCGTAGGCTCGCGACTCTTCCACCTCGCCCGGCAGGCGGACCGGGCCGCTCCGACCGAACACAAACTGGTGCAGCGCGGGACCGAGCGCGAGATAGGTGCGCTCGCTGATCAGCACGCCTCCCGAATGCGGCCCGTAAGACTGAAGCCGCTCAGCCGCCCGCAGCAGGTCGCCCATCACGACCACTTCCTCTCCGAAACGAACCCCTTGATCGTGCTGGTATTCGGGCGGGGACGGGCTAGTCGTCAGATCGCCGGTCGCAATCCCAATGTCGATGCTGAGCTCGGCCAGGCCCGCGGCGGCCCGATCCGGATTGATCCCGGCAACCGCGTCCATGAGCGAGAGCCCAGCGTAAGTGGCCAGCAGAGCGCTCACTTGGGGCGGAGACCGGCGGGGCGAGATCCCGAACCAGGCGACCAATACGGTATCCATCGACGAGTCCAAAACCCCGCCATGTTCCAGGAGAATCTGCTTCCCCCGATCGTGGACCAAGTTCTCCGTATTCGGCGGGAGCCTGGCGAACAACACGGTAGCGACCTCGGAGTAGCCGATGGTCGGCAAGGTGGCGGCTTCCGCCGCGCGACTTACAGCCCGCGGCTCCGCCGGCAGAGCCAGTTTGAACCAGGCCGGCAGTACGGTCAGACTGCCGAGTACGGCCGTGGCCAGGAACGGTACGCGCGGGCCGAAGAGATTCCAAATCTGGCTGCCGATCCAGGGCGCCGGCAGCGAGAAGAGACTTAAGGTCGAGGCCAGCAATCCGAATGCCATTCCGCGCAGGTGCTTTGGAATGACACGGGTGATCAATTTGGGTCCAGAAGCCTCGAACAGGCCGACGCCCACTCCAGACAGCGACCAAGACAAGGCGAATCCCCAGAATCCTGACGCCAGTACGAACACCAAGCGGGAGGAGATGGCTGCTAGGAGCGCGAGCACGATCCCCAGTCGCTCACTGGTCCGGTCCACCAGCCAGCCGGCCGGAATCAGGGTGAGCAGCAGGGCCGCCCCCCAGATACCATCCAACAGGCCGATCCCTTGCTTGTTGATCCCCGCGATTTCCGTGAGGTAAACCGGCTCCAGGTCTGCCGAGAGCTTGAAGACGATGTCGCGGAAGCCGTCGATAATCAGTATCCAGGCAACCACTCCTCCCGCCATGAAGGCGCCCGCCATCTGGCTCAGGGAGCTGCGCAGCGAGCGTAGCGAGATCTCCTGTTGTCGGATGGTCATGAACTGCGAATACCTCAGCAGATAGATGAAGATGAGAGCTGCCAGGCCGAACACCCCACTCGAAACTCCAAATAGGAATCGGTAGCCGTAGGTCTGGGCCAACAGCCCGCCAATCGGCGGGGCGATCACGGCCGCCGCGTGGTAGATCGTCTGGGAGATCCCGTACATTCTGCCCCGCGAGCCTTCCGGGGTAATGTCGGCGATGAAGGCGAAATAGGCGGGAAGAGTGAGGGCGGAGGTCATCGCCATGAATGCCGGACCCAGCAGCGCGGCCTGCCAGCTGGGAGCCGCGGCATAGGCGGCAAAGGTCAAAACCCCGGTCAGGCTGCCGATAAAGATTACCCGCAATCGCCCGAGCGAATCGGACAGCCAGCCGCCGAGCACCTTCAACACGAGCGGAAAGACCATCGAGATCGTGAAGAACAGGCCGATCTGTGAGATGCTGGCGCCGAGTTCCCGGATGTACACCGGGATCTGACCCAGCGGCATGGCGATCGAGAACTGGGTCAGCGCCATTCCGAAGAGGAAGACCAGCGTGCGCCGATTGATCAGGATGGGTGTTGGGTTGGATGCCACGCGAGCAGCGACTCGACCTGTTGCTGGGCTTGGGGGCGATTCACGAAGTGGACGGTGTGCATTCCTAATGCGGCGGCCGCCTCAAGGTTCTCGATGAAATCGTCGACGAAGATCGCTTGACTCGCCTCCACCCCCAGAGCCTTGAGTGCCAGCTGATAAATGCGCGGGTCTGGTTTGGCCAGCCCAACCTCGGCAGAGATAATCAGGTCGTCGAAGGCATCGGCGATCCGCCACTCATTCTCGATCTCCCGGCGGATTTCCGGCCAGGCATTGGAGATCAATCCGGTGCGGTAGTTCGCCCTCAATCCGCGAATGTACCCGACCAGCTCGAGATCGAGGTCCTCCCCCCGCCAGAAGTCCTTTCGTAGGTTTTCCCGCTGCTCCGGGTCCAGCCCGAGGCGCTCGGCTACCCAAGCCCAGACGTCTTCCTCCCCGGCCTGACCGACGGCCGCCTTGCGACCCATGTCGCCAGCAAAGACGATCTGATCGAGCTCGCGCGGCGGCAGCCCCAGGCGTGCTTCCCAAGCCGCCCGCCGGGTACGGTCCTCGGTGCGGATGATGACTCCGCCCAGATCCCAGAATACAGCTTGGATGTGGCTCATGCCGCGGTCAAGTTAGGACTTGGTGTGGCTGTGCCGG
>CAYHSI010000198.1:0-4403 GCA_964359225.1 uncultured Anaerolineaceae bacterium | reverse complement strand
TACGGCTTGGGATTTGGCGGGAAACCAGGGTCAGGATGCAGGGGTAATCCGGGTTCCAGGGCCGGCCCTGCTGGCGCCGATCGGGGAGCTCCTGGCCAATACACCGCTCCGAGAAGTTGGCCAGCCGGATCAGGATCCGCAGGCGGCCTCGCTCTCAGGGCCCTCTTCGCGAATCTCCAGCAGCCTTTGGCTGTGGCCGACGATTGGTTGGATCGGACTGTTGGGAGGCGTAACGATTTCCAAACTGCTCGATCCACGGCCCGCTGCCCTGAATCGCCTGCGACAAGAGCTAGCCCAAGTTCGAGCCTGGCAGGCCGAATGAGGAGGAAGAGGCATGCTTGAGGTCACCTTGGCGGTCAGCGTATTGGCCGCGGTGGTCGTGGTTGGGGTCCTGATATCGGTCGGCAACGAGCGGCAGCGCCAGGCGCTCGACAAATTGCGAGAAGACCTGCGAAACTGGGCGCTGGGCGACTTGGAGGTCAAGCGGGAACGGGCGGCCCGCGAAATCCAGATCATGGATCCACTCGCTTGGTTTCGAGATGCTGCCCGCAAGGCAACCGGAATAGCGTGGGAGATGCGAGCCATCGCTAAGGTGCTCGAGCACCCCGATGCGATCGTAGTTGCCTCGGAAAATGGCAGCTACCTCATGTTCTCCCCGGTCCGGCCCGATCGGGTGCGCAGACTGCTCAAGGCGCCCTCGGGACGTGCCCAGACCGGCCCCTTGCCTTCTGAGATGCGCTTGGCACTTCGGGGCAGGAAGCGGATGGAGACCTATGAACTCTCGGCGCTTAATGCCGGCATCTTCTTTGACCTCGAGGCCGACAAGGTGTGGCGCATGCTCACCGACCGCCCCCTAAAGTCCAACCAGCTCTGGCTCTACGAGTTCCGATCCGCCTGACCTGTTCCCCAACTTCCCAACTGAGTCGTAGGCATCTGAACCCGCCGCAGCAACTGGGACAGTCCTCCCAACGCGATGATTCCAAGCAGCAGTGCTCCGGCGAAATCGCCATCAATCCGCACGATGACCGAGGCGGTCCCGAGTCCGAACCCCACCGCCGTCGTTGCTAGGAGATAGAGCAGGTGCCGCTGGAGCAGCAGTCCGGGCTCGTGGATGCGCCCTGCCTTGCGGAGGCGGTGGTGGAATGCCGACAGGTCCCAGTAGGCGAGCGCGCACGAGATTGAAATGAGCCCCCACACCTCGCCGGCCGGAGCCAGTGCGCCCAGTCCGGCTTGAGCCAGGAACCAGAGGGTCGGCGACCAACCCGAGGTCCGGGCTTCGCCAATCAGAGCGAGGGCGGTCGAGATCGCCAACGGTAGGATCAGAATCTCGGTTTTCCCTCTGACAAAGCCGAGCACGAGCGCGGCGGTTGAGGCCGCAAGCGACGCCAGCGCCAACCGCCGGGCCGGCCTCATAACCTAGCACCGATTGAGGCTAGCCACGGGGCAGGCCGGCTCAGATGCATTTCGGTCAATTGCTCAAATGGAACTGAGGTGTCCCAGAGCAGTCGAAACACTCCGGCATGTGCCAACCGTCGAGAGATGACGGCTTGTTCCACCCGAGCCAGCCGCACGGCCAAGTCGGCATGGGGCCGGTCCGGCAATGATCTGGCCTCGAGCTCAACTTGATCGGGACTGATCACAAGCAGCGGATATCGGCGCGCCCGCAGGCGAAGCAGATCGGGCACATCCGTTCTGAGCAGCGGACTGAACAGGATCAGTTGGGTATGCGGAGGAAATAGGCGGCTGGGTAGGTGCCGCAGTTGGTCAAAGATCTGGCTCTGCCCGCGGCTGGCCCGGGCAAGGGCGCGCAAGATCCGTTCACGCTGAACCTTCCCACTCCCCGGAACGGTCCAGTCAAGGTGGCCGCCATATACCAGGAGCCCAACCTGATTTCCCTGGCTGAGCAAGAGCTCCGAGAAAGAGGCCGCGGCTTGGATCGAGTGAGCGAGCGCCGATTGTTCTCCGGTGCCGGCGTTGCTGCGAAAGCGGGCATCTACGATCAGTCCGACCTTGGCCATGCGGTCTTGTTCGAACACATTGACGAAGAGATCGCCTGGGAACCGGCCCGATACTTTCCAGCTGATCCAGCGCCAAGGGTCCCCTGGGGAGTAGCTGCGGATTCCGCAAAACTCGATTCCGGGTCCACCCACCCGGGCCGCATAAGCTCCAGCCTGGGCACCCACTCGCTGCGGGCGCAGGTAGAGGCGGCGAAGCCTCTGAATCGCCGGGCGTACCAAGAGAGCCCGGTCTCCCGCGACAGTGAGACGGGCCTCGAAGAGGCCGAACGGATCGGTCGCCCTCAGCCGGGCCCCCGTGAAGGTGTGGAGTCCGGTCTTCGCCAAAAGACGATAGCTCAGCAGCTGACGACCGCCGAACGGCATTGAGCAGATCAGGTTGGATGCACCCTCGATTGGCTCGAGCCCTGGAGGTACCTGATCTTGGATCTCGAGTTCTTCGAGGCGGCCGTCACTATTCTCGGCCCGCAGCTCGACGGTAATGACTTCTCCAGGTTTGGCAGACGTTGGGGTGACTCGTCCCTCCACCTGCAGCTGGAGTTCGGTCGGTCGTAGAACTACGGCGGCCGCCAGATAGACCAGCGGCGGCAGGGCCAGGGCCAACAGGGACGAATCGAAAGTTGTCAGGCCGCCGACCAGCAGCGCGCAGATGACCAAACCCAGCGCGGCCGACCGACGCGGGATTAGATTCCCTCGAGCACCGGTACCGGGACGGCGGCTAAACTCGCCTCAATGACGTCCTCGGGTGCGTTCTTCTTGAGCCAGAATTCCGGCTGTAAGAGCAGCCGATGAACCAGGGCAGGCTTCGCCAGTCGCTTCACGTCGTCGGGCAGCACATAGTTACGGCCCTGAATGGCCGCCCAGGCGCGGCTCGACTTCATCAGGGCCAAGGCGCCCCGCGGACTGGCGCCTACCGCCACTCGCGGATCGCGCCGGGTGGCGCTCGCAAGCTGAACGATGTAGCGCTCGATATCGCTATCCACATGGACCGTCTCAACCGCTTGCCGGGCGGCCGCCAACTGTTCGGGGCGGACGACCTGGGAGATCTCCAATTCTTCGTTTTGGCGAGTGCGGCGCCGGTTCAGTATCTCCTGCTCCTGTTCGATCGAGGGATAGCCGACCTGCAACCTCATCATGAACCGATCGAGTTGGGCCTCCGGCAGCGGAAAAGTTCCTTCGTACTCGATGGGATTCTGAGTTGCGATCACGACGAAAGGATCCGGCAGACGAATCGACTCGCCCTCCAGGGTAACTTGGTGCTCTTGCATGGATTCGAGCAGGGCCGACTGAGTGCGGGGTGAGGCCCGATTGATCTCGTCACCGAGCAAGATATTGGTGAAGATGGGGCCACGCCGAAGCTCGAACGAGTCGGAATTGCGGCTGAACACGTAGGTCCCGGTGATATCGGCAGGCAGCAGGTCCGGCGTGAACTGGATTCTGCGAAATTCAAGTCCCAAGGCACTTGCCAGGCTCTTGGCGATGAGGGTCTTGCCGAGTCCGGGGTAGTCCTCGAGCAGCACGTGCCCTCCGGCCAGAAAGCAAGCCAGCAGGTGATTGAGCAACTCGGTCTTCCCTACCACGGCCCGCTCCACCTCGGCGACGACGGTTTCCCCCAGGATCCGCACCGCGCTGATGTCAGGCGCCACCCTGCATCTCCTGAATGCGCTCGAGATACTCGACCAGGATCGCGGGATCGAGCTTGAGTTCGTCACGAGTCGATTGCGCTCGGATCGTTCGCAACCGTCTGCCGGCCTGGAGAAAGGCCTCAATCCGCGGTTCGTTGGTCGGTGCAGGCAGCTCGAGCTCGTCGGCCAACGAAGCAACCCGCCGGGCCAACCGCCAGCGAAAATACTCTCCACGGGTCCGGTCTTCCATCAGCTCAAGCCAGCCTTGCAGGCTACCCTGCGGTTGGGACTGGGACCGGAGCTTGGGAGAGGGGCGAGCGGCCCGGCCGGCAAGGGTGCGAAGTCCGAGCAAACCAAATAGGCCGACCAGAACCGCCCAGATCTCAGCCTGGGGCAGGACACCTAGACTTGCGGTAATCCAGGCCCAAACCTGACCGAGCGGGCGACTGCCGAAACGCACCACCCCGACTTCGAGTAGGCGTTCGAGCCCGATCAGGACCGCGAGCGCTCCGACCACCAACCCTGCTCGCATCCATCGTGATGGGATCAGGTTTGCTCGATTTCCTGCAAAATTGAGCGGAGCGCAGCAGTGGCAACCTGCTCGTCCTCCTGGCCCAGTTTCTCCCGACCGTAGCGGGCCTTTTCGAACAGCGAGGTCAAGCGCCCAAGGGGGCCGATCGGGAGAGCCGCCAGTTCAAGTGTTGCCTGATATTCGCGGGGCGTCATGGCCTGGGCCCTTCGGATCCCCCTCCGCTCGCCGGAT
>CAYHSI010000197.1:1664-4420 GCA_964359225.1 uncultured Anaerolineaceae bacterium | reverse complement strand
CGATGGTACTTGGCTGGTAACGGCCTGGGAGAGTAGGTCATCGCCAAGGAGCTTTTCTTTTAACTGCCAAGCACCGCGGGTCCCGATTCCGCGGGCCGTTCGATCCGACCGTCCGACTCGAGCTCGGGGGGCAGGCCAAAAGCCGAGAAGAGCTGCGGGAACCCAAAGGTCGTCGCATCCGAGATCCAACCACCCTCAATCGTAACGACCTGGATCGCAAAGGCAGTGAATCCGGCTGGGCTTGATCGCCGGCGATACCAGGCAAAGGCCGGCTGGCCATTGGCCTGAGTAGGGATCAGCCTCCAGCGGCCGCGGGCATCCCCGTCGAGAATGTGTCGGGAAACGAATTCGCGTATGGCCGCCCGGCCCTTCACCCAGGTCGGGAGCGGAGGCATCGGGAAGCTGGCATCCTCCTTCAGCAGCTGGACCAACCCATCGATGTCGGCGGCTTCCCAGACAGCCACGTAACGCTCCAGCAGCCCGCGCTGGGCAGCGTCAACCGACGGCAAGCCGGCACCCCGGTCCTGAACTCGCTCGCCCAGCTTGAGCCGTGCGCGGTACAAGGCGCTATTCACTGCGGACACTGTTTCGTCCAAGAGTTCGGCCACCTCGCTGGCCCGCAGTCCAACCACATCCCGCATTAGTAACACAGCTCGTTGGCGGGGTGGCAGAGTCTGCAGGGTGGCCAGGAAGGCCAAGCTGACGCTCTCCCGCAGGTCGTAGCGGGCGGCCGGATCATTCCGCAGCGAGCCAAGCAATCCATCCGGATAGGGTTCCAGCCAGATCGGGTCCAAGACCGCCGCCCCCAGTGGGCCATTTGGATCGGCGGCCGGATATAGGTCTGGGGGTAGGCCGCGCCGCGGTCGGTTGGCCAGCTCGTCCAGGCAGGCATTGGTCGCGATCTTGTAGAGCCAGGCCCGCAGCGGCGCGCGCCCCTCGAACAAGTGCCGGCTCTTCCAGGCCCGCAACAAGGTCTCCTGGACCAGATCCTCGGCATCCAGCACGGATCCCAGCATCCGATAGCAATGGACCTGCAGCTCCCGTCGATGCCCTTCGACCAGCTCGCTGAAGGCCTCTCGGCTCGTCCCGCGGGCGAGAGCTCGAGTTTCTCGGTAGGCGTCTCGGTCGGCCAATCTACACTCCAATCTGAAGCATGATGATTTTCACTCGCACATCCTCTATACGACGGGAAAGGCGGGCAAAACTGCGCGGACCGGAGACCCGGGTCCGCTGCGCGCAGAATCGAGAGCCTCAGCCGTCATATAGGTGATTCGACATAAACGGAGCTTACCATGCAGTACGTAGTCATAGTTCGTGGCCGGCTTAAGGGTGACAGGCAGCAAGCGCAAGCAGTGCACGACGCCACGCTTGGACAAATCTCGCCGCAAAGTAGAAGCATGGGCAGCACAGGCCATCAAACCTACCTACGGGCAGATGACCCGAAGGAATTCCTGGCGGTCGACTTCTGGAACAACATGGAAGCCATCGACAAGCTGTATTCAGATCCCAACCTGGCAGTGGAGTTCGGCAAGTTGTTCGACGGCCAACCCGAAGTCACCGTCTGGGCCAACTCGGGTTGGATGAGCTATTTCGACGCGTAGGCCCGGCAGCTCAATCGCCCCGCCCACAACTAAACTGTATTCCGTGGGTTGAATCTACCGATGCAGGCCGCAAATCCGAACACATGCTAGGCGGAGGCAGCTTATGGTGAATTTCTCCGGAATCAACTGGTTGGCAGTCGTCGTGGGCGTGGTTGTCAGCAACGTGGTGGGTTTCTTGTGGTATGGCCCATTGTTCGGCAACACCTGGTTGCGCATCATTGGAAAGAAGCGAGAAGACATCGAGGCCAGCCCGTCGATGTACGCAGTGACCGCCGTGGCCTCGCTGGTCACGATGGTGGTGCTGGCGATGGTCGTTGCGGCTTTCGGGGCTGAGACTTTTGTCGATGGGCTCGTGGCCGGGGCGGTGGCCTTCATCGGGCTCGGCGCCACGGCCACCTTCGTTTTCACGACCTTCTCTGGACCGCCGGTCGGCGCTTGGTTCTTGCTGGCGGCCTACCAGCTCCTCGTGCACGGCGTCATGGGGGGCGTTTTCGCTACCTGGAAGTAGTCTCGCCGGCCTGTATCGGTTGTGAGACCTGCCCGCCATCGCCCTAAAGGGCTGCGCGGCGGGTCTTTTCTTTTGCGCCGCACCGTTCGGAATACGGGCGCGCAGCCCAGAGGGGTGAGCCACCGGCAAGCGGCGGGTATAATCCTGCCCGGCGTGAGCGGAACCAGCCTGCCCGACGATGCCACCCTGATGCAGCAGGTCGCTCAGGGTGATCGGCGGGCCTTCTTGTCTCTATACGACAAATACGCCGTCCGAGTCCACGGCCTTTCGCTGCGGATGCTGCGAGACGCGATGTCCGCGGAGGAAGTGACCCAGGACGCGTTCCTCCGGCTGTGGACCCGGGCCCAGACCTTCAACCCGGACCGGGGTCGGGTGCTTTCCTGGCTGCTGGCCATCACCCGGCGGCTGGCACTGGACCGATTTCGTCTGGACTCCCGGGCTCCGCCTCCCTCGGAGAGCGACAATCCCGTTGAGGATTTGGAAGGACTCCCAGATGAATCCAGCCGGACCGAAGAAGCCCGCTGGCGGAGTCTGCGCTTCGCCTTGGCCGACCTTCCCGCCGAACAACGCCTCCCGATCGAGTTGGCCTTCTACTACGGGCTGTCTCAGCGAGAGATCGCGGAACACCTCCGAATCCCGCTCGGGAC
>CAYHSI010000197.1:0-1564 GCA_964359225.1 uncultured Anaerolineaceae bacterium | reverse complement strand
CTGATCTCCGTGCTGATCCGCTCACCCATACCGCTCGGCGAAGTGTTGGGATTCGGCGTCACCGTTGAGCCCGACACCGGCAGCCAGGCGCCGACCGGCCCCCGTATTATCGGGGCCGATTTCGATCACTCCCCCTGAGTTTGCTCCACCTCCAAACTCGTGAGCTTCGCCGCAGGTGAGCCGCGGCCGTGGCTGGCTCTTCTCCTACTGCTGACTGCTTGCGCCGGCCGCCCGGCAACCGCGGTCGAACCTGCTGGTACTGCCACCCCGGATCAGGGCGCCACTCTCTCAGCGACTGTGACCCGGCCGTCTGAATTGACTGCCGCGCCACCCACAGCCCCAACCGAGAATCCCTCACAGCTGTACCTGATCCTGGATGGGGAGCCGACCCCGATCGAGAACGGAGAATCGGTGCAGCTGACCGATGAGCTGGGCGTCCAGCTCACGGTCGATCCATACCCGCCCAGCGGCCTGGCTGCCCAGGTCGTGCTCGATCTGTACCTGTTCGACCCGGCCGGGGAACCGGTGCGCGACGCGGCAATAGAGATCTCTTACGACATGCTTTCCATGCCCCATGGCCCGTTCCAGCCGGCCGTCCGCGAGCAGGAGAGCGGGCACTATCTGACCTCCTTGGATCTCATCATGTTTGGCAACTGGGGGATGGAGATCGAGATCCTTCCGACCAATGCCGCCGGGCCGGCGCGGCTAAGGATCGTCGTAATCGTCACCCTGCCGCAGGAGTGATCTCCGGCAGCACGACAGATCCAGCTAGGCTGCCGCAATCGTATTGATTACCGTACCGAGCTTTCACCACAACCCAAGGAGGAGACATGATTAATCGAAGGATTGGAGTTCTGCTTGGCGGCCTGGCGTTGCTGATCGCCAGCTGCGCACCGGCGACCCCCGTTGCGCCGACTGTCGAGCCCCTACCGCCGGCTGAGCAGCCCGAGCTTACGCCGTCGGTCTCGGTGAGCGATCAGGACGCAAGCGGCGGAACGGTGACCATCGCCGAAGTGGTCGCTGCAGAACCGGGGTGGCTGGCGATTCACATCACCAAGAATGGAGCTCCTGGCCCGGTGATCGGCCAGGCCTCGGTATCAGTCGGTTCGAATGAAGACGTTCAGGTTGAGATCGATCTGGCAAAGGCCACCGGCCAGCTCTTTGCCATGCTGCATATCGACGCAGGCTATGAAGGCGACTATGAGTTCCCAGGCGCCGACGTGCCCGTTACAGCCGGAGATCAGCTCGTCAATGTCCCCTTCAATGCGACCTTTCCGATCGTCCCATCGGTAACGGTGACCGATCAGGATGCCAGTGAGGGCAACGTGAGCATCGAGTCGGTGGTGGCAGCGGCGCCGGGTTGGCTCGCCATTCACGTCACCCAGGCCGGCGCCCCCGGCCCGGTGATCGGGCTAGCGCCGGTGATCGTCGGTTACAACCCAGAGGTGATCGTTGAGATCGACCTGAGTCAGGCCACCGGCCAACTGTTCGCCATGCTCCATCTGGATGAGGGGGCCCCGGGGGTCTACGAGTTTCCAGGAGCCGACGTGCCGGCGTTCGCCGG
>CAYHSI010000196.1:0-4424 GCA_964359225.1 uncultured Anaerolineaceae bacterium | reverse complement strand
TCCCCCTGCTGACCACCAAAAAGCTCCACCTCAAATCGATCGTCTATGAACTGATCTGGATGCTGCGGGGCGATACCAATGTCCGATTCCTGAACGAGCACGGTGTCCGGATCTGGGACGACTGGGCAGACTCCGACGGGGAGCTGGGCCCGGTCTATGGGGCTCAGTGGCGGTCCTGGAACGGCCCGGATGGGCAGGTGGTGGACCAGATCGCGGGAGTGGTGAGCGAGATCAAGCGCAACCCCACTTCGCGCCGTCTGGTGGTGAGTGCCTGGAATCCAAGCTTGGTCGATCAGATGGCTCTCCCACCATGTCACACGCTGTTTCAGTTTTACGTCCATGCGGGCCGGCTGTCTTGCCAGCTCTATCAGCGGTCTGGCGACATCTTTCTGGGGGTTCCATTCAATATCGCCTCCTACGCGCTGCTCACGATGATGATTGCACAAGCAACCGACCTCCAGCCGGGCGAGTTCGTCCACACCTTCGGAGACGTCCACTTGTACCTGAACCATCTGGAACAGGCCCGGCTGCAGCTCGAACGGCAGCCCCGGCCGCTACCGCAACTTATGCTCAATCCTGCCGTCCGTTCGATCCTCGGCTTTGAGTATTCCGACGTTACCCTGACGGGCTACGAGCCGCACCCCCACATCCAGGCCCCGGTTTCCGTGTGATCGTTTCCATCATCGCCGCCCTGGCCGAGCCCAGCCGGGCGATCGGGCTACGGGGCGGTTTGCCGTGGAGGCTGCCGGCTGACCTGGCCCGTTTCAAACAGCTGACCCTGGGCCACACCCTCATCATGGGAAGAACCACCTGGGAGCCGCTGAGCGGCCGCGGACTGCCGGGGCGGCGGATCATTGTGCTCAGTCGATCCGGCTTGCTCGGTGGGAACAATATCAAGGTGGCGTCGTCGCTCAACGATGCGCTCAAGCTCGCCAAGCAAGACCTGGCTGAGACCGAGACCTGGATCGCTGGCGGCGCACAGGTCTATCGGGCGGCGCTGGCTCAAGAAGTCGTCGACCGGATGCACTTGACCCTTGTCCACGCCCAGGTGGAGGCAGATACCTACTTTCCCCCGTATGAGCAGGCGGACTGGGAAGTCTCCGCTGCTGAACACCGCCCTGCGGATGCCGAGAATCTTTACGCTATAACTTTCACGACCCTTGAGCGAACGCCGGGCCGCTGAAGCCTTCCGATTCGATCAGGAAATCTGTACCACAGCGGTGGCTCCCCGCCTCAAGTACTATCTTCAAGAGGATGCAGACCAGCTCGCCGTGCCAGTGCGGACGGCGGATCGGGCACTGCGTAGATGGTCAACTCCAATGCCTGACGACACATTCGAGGTCGCTCAAATTCGAGAGATCGTTCGGGAGGTCGGCCGCTTCGGCGGGATCATGCGCTTGCTGTACGTGGCGGAAAAGATCACGGCCGATGAGACTGAGACCATCGCGATGTCCACCGAGTTTGAGTGGCAGATGAACGTGAAGATCTCCGACTCCGACAAGGAGCAGGCGACCCGCAAGTTGCACACCGCAGTGCTGCAGGCTCTACTCGCGGACGCTTGGGAGCCGATCGGGACGGATGACAAGGGCCGGGTAATGGCGCTGCGGCGCAAGATCTTGCAAGAAGAGCAGGATGGGATTGCCGCAGAGCAGTTTTCCTGGCAGATCACTCACCCCTGGCGCAGCAAGCAGGAAGCTCGAACTTCCTGACCCGCCGACGAACTCCCACTCCGTATAGCCGTCGACCAACCTACGTGATCGTAAAATCGGTTGCCAGTTCTCTCCTCCATGCTCGAGTGGCGGCGTGAGGAATTCTACCCTGGCAGGGATGGCAGGCAGCGCTTTGAGGCCTGGGACTGCTGAAGGAGCTTTAGTCGAGGAGTGAATCTTCCCAGCGCTGCTGGGCGATTCGGGTGGGGATCAGGAAGGTTTCCGCGAATCCGCGCAGGTCCTTGCCCTGCCTGCGATAAGCGGCGATGAGCGGATCAGGGGCCAGCAGGACCCGAGCAAAGTAGTCCTGGCAGTCTTCGAGGTGGCTGAGCAGCAGTTCCGGCAATCCCATCGCGCGTCCGTGTCCACTGCCGCCGACCGCGATGAGGATCTCGCGGGAGATCGCGTAGCGCCGTTCGTCGATCGAGAGCTCCCAGGGTCGAGTGGTGCGCCCATTCTGGTAAATTGGCCGTTCGTAAATCGGGCTCCAGTCTCCATTGGTGGCTCGGATCTTGCTAAACAGCCCGGCATAGACCGCCGGCGGGCTCTTGAGGATATTCTCGATCCAGATCGGTGGATAAAGGGCGCCTAGATAGTCGACCAGGCCGAGGGCGAGGTTGCGTAGCAGCCAGAGCCGTTCTTCGCGATTGATTTGCATCACAGTTTCATGTCCTGCATATCCCAATTCCTGGCCACCCACCAGTATAGGAGCTTGAAAGACAGGCTACGCTTACAGGTTGCTTACAGGGCCGCCTCGCTACCGGCCGGGGGAAGCCGTGCTGGCTCCGCTATAATCCACCCGCCATGGGTGCGAGACTCAGCGCGCTCGGTCTCTCCCTCCTGATTGCCGCCTGCGCCAGTGGAGCCGTTGTACCGTCGGGATCCGACTCACCCGCGGAGAGACTGGTTCGGGAGGCGGATGGGCGGCTCGTCGCCAGTGATTTCGAAGGAGCGATTGCCACCTACCGGCAGGCGATCGAGACGGACCCGGAGTTTGCCCACGCCTACAGCCGGCTGGCCTATGCCCAACTCTTTAGTCCCGCCTCCCAAGCGGAGGCGATCGAGCAGGCCAGCTTGGCGACCGAACTACAGCCCGATTCGGGGCGAGCCTGGGCCTACTTGGGCAGGGCCCTGGATTGGAACGGCAACTTCGACGAGGCGCTGCTTGCGGCGGAGCGGGCGGTGGAGCTGAGTCCCCAGGACGCAGATGTCCAAAGTTTCCTGGCCGAGATCCTGGCCGATTTGCGAATGTACGACCCGGCGATCGAGGCTGCGGAGAAGGCGGTCAGGCTCGGCCCGGAGAATGCAGAGGCCCACCGTAACCTGGCATACGTCTATGAATTCGTCGGGCGGCGGGAGGAGGCGCTCGACGAATACCTTCGTGCCCACGAGCTGGAATCCCAATTCGTTTACCGGCATAGCTCGCTGGCGGGCTACTATCTATACGAGGTCGACGAACAACAGACCGGCCGGCAGTGGTTGGAATCGGCTCAGCAATTGGCACCGGACGACTACATCACCTTGCTGTTGCTGGCCCGGCTGTACAGCGATCGTGGCGAACTCGATCAAGCCATCGCCAACTGCGCACGAATCCTGGAGTTGGCGCCGGCAGCCTCCGATGGCCACGACTGCCTGGGCGGAGTGTATCTGGATGCCGGCCGCTATCGGGATGCCGAAGCCGAACGCAAGGCCGCGATCGCGGCCGATCCGGAAAACGAAGCCGGCTATCTCGGATTGGGGTATGTCTACTACGGTCAGCAGGCCTGCCAGGAAGCGCTCACCCAGTTCAACAAGGCGGTCGAGCTTCACCCCCGCACCGGGATCAATCACGCCGCCGCAGGCTTCGCCTACGCCTGCCTGGAGCAGTGGGAGCAGGCGGAGGCCGCCTATCAGCAGGCGATCGAACTCGAGCCGCATGAAGGCGACCACCACATTCTGCTCGGACGCATGTATCTGGAGCGTGGCGATCCGGACCAAGCCGAGCGCGAATTCGGGAAAGCAGTCGGCCTGGATCCCGAGAACGATCAGTATGTGGCCTGGCTTGGCCGGCTGTATTCATCCCAGGGTGAGCTTGAGCGAGCCGTGGCTGAATATGAACGGGCTGCAGCCATGGATCCGGACGACGCCTCGCATGAACTCAGTATCGGATTCGCCTACCTCGGAGCGGGAGCCGATCCGGACCAGGCCGAGCCTCGTTTTCAACGAGCGCTGGACATCTACCTCGAGCAAGGCGCAACCGCGCGAGAGATCGCTCAAGCCACATACGGACTGGCGCTCGTTCAGCTTGCCCGGGCCGATTGTGCCGGCGCCCTCCCGCAATTACAGGAAGCGGTCCGCTTGGATAGTGGGTTGACCGCGGCTCGCGACTACCTCCTGCAGTGCCGGCGGGTGGCGGGATTCTCGGGAGCGAACTTGCCGCCCGAACTTGCCCAACGCAGCCAATACGCCGGCAGAGATGCACTGGACGCGCTCCGGCAGGGGCTAGCTGCTACCGGAATTGAGGCTCGGGCCGAGTTCCGGCCCGGGGAGGGCGGGGAGAACCTGGTGCTGGTGGCCTATGCGGCCATCGGCGAGCCTGGCTCCGCAGAGTTCTTGGCTCAACAAAGCCTGGTGGCTTTTGCCGGCTCGCAGGTGGCCGCTCTTTTGCTGGTCCCGACCGCGGATCGATTGCTCGTGATCTCGCTCAACCCGGAGGGTGACTCGGTCGGGCTCTTA
>CAYHSI010000195.1:0-4440 GCA_964359225.1 uncultured Anaerolineaceae bacterium | reverse complement strand
CCTCGACCCTTCCGCCGCCGAAGCCATGCCGGGCGTGCTCGCCGTATTCACGGCCAAGGATGTGCCGGTGAACGAGTACGGCCTCATCCTGCCGGATCAGCCGGTGTTGTGCGGCCCGGGATCGGCAAAACCTTATGCCGACCGGGTCCGTTTTGTCGGCGATCAGGTGGCACTGGTCGTGGCGGAGAGTGAGGCGCACGCGGCTGCCGCGGTCCAGCGCATCGAGGTCGACTACGAGGACCTTCCGGTCGTGACCGATCCCTTGGCCGCCCGCCAGGCGGGCGCCCCGTTGCTGCATCCGGATCGAGGCAGCAATGTGTTTTCCCACAATCGGATTCGGAAGGGGGACGTTGCCAAAGGGTTCGCGGCTGCCGCGGTCGTGATCGAGAGCGAGTATCGGACCCCGGCCCAGGAGCATGCCTACCTGCAGCCGGAAGCCGGGCTGGCCTACATTGACGACGAAGGTCGAGTTACGGTCGAGGTAGCCGGGCAGTGGACCCACGAGGATCAGGAGCAGATTGCCCACGCCCTGGACCTGCCGCGGGAGCGGGTGCGGGTCAGATATCCTGCCATCGGAGGGGCCTTCGGCGGACGAGAAGATATGTCGGTCCAGATCGTGCTGGCATTGGCGGCCTGGCGGCTGCACCAGCGCGGCATCGATCGCCCGGTCAAGATCATCTGGTCCCGGGAAGAGTCGATCCTCGGCCATCACAAGCGACACCGCTATGTCATCCGCTCGAAGTGGGGCGCCACCCGGGAGGGGAAGCTGCTGGCGGCCGAGGTGGAGGTGATCCAAGACGGCGGAGCCTATGCCTACACCTCCACCAAGGTGCTCGGGAACTCGACCTTGATGTGCACTGGACCTTACGAGTTTCCAAACGTCAAAGTGGACGCCTACTCGGTTTACACCAATCACATTCCGGGCGGCGCCTTTCGCGGCTTCGGTGGACCGCAGGCTGCGTACTCCGCCGAACTTCAAATGAACAAACTGGCCGAGGCGCTGGGGATCGACCCAGTCGAGATTCGGCTGCGCAACCTGTTAAAGGAAGGTGCCCTGCTCTCGGTGGGGACCCCGCTCCCCAAAGGCGTCAGCATCGGTAAGGTAGTGGAGAGCTGTGCCGAGAACGCCGGTTGGAGCCGAACCGCGGGCGGTTGGCAGCGGCCGGCGGGCCAAGCCCTGGGCGCGCCGGCTGAGCCCCACCTGCGGCGGGGGATCGGATTGGCCTGCAGTTTCAAGAATGTCGGATTCTCTTTTGGGTTTCCCGAGCAGTGTTGGGCGACCATCGAGTTGCACGGAGGGGCCGCGATCGAGGAAGTCGTGTTGCGCCACGCCGGGGCAGAGGTGGGCCAGGGCGCTCACACGGCCATGGTCCAGATGGCAGCCGAGGCGGTCGGGGTCTCGCTGGACAAGGTGCGAATCGACCCCTCTGACACGACCACCAGCGAGAACAGCGGTTCGGCCTCCGCCTCGCGGATGACCTTCATGGCGGGCAATGCGATCCGAGGCGCGGTCGCCGCGGCAATGCTGAAGTGGCAAGACGAAGATCGTCCGGCAATCGCCTCCTACCAGTACCTGCCCCCACCGACCACTCCTTACGATCCGGAGACCGGCACGACCCAGCCCAACTTTGCTTACGGCTACGTGGCGGAGGCGGCCACTGTCGAGGTCGACACCGAGACCGGCTCGGTGCGGATTTTGGAAGTCGTGTGCGCCGATGACGTCGGCCGGGTGGTCAACCCGCAGGGAGTGCGCGGTCAGATCGAGGGCGGGGTGGTGCAGGCCGCTGGCTACGCGATTCTGGAAGACTTCCGCGAAGACGGCGGCCGGGTACAGACCAGCCTGCTCTCGAATTATCTGATCCCCGGAGTGCTGGACATTCCGGACCGGGTGCAGTCCGTCATTTTAGAAGTCGAGGATCCGCTTGGCCCCTGGGGGGTGCGTGGGATGGCGGAAATGCCCTTCATCCCGCTGACGCCAGCGGTCGTGAGCGCGGTCCATGATGCGCTGGGAATCTGGTTCGACGAGTTCCCATTGACCCCGGAGCGGGTGTTCTGGGGGCTGCGTGCGGCTCGGGAGGGATAAGGACCGGCTCTTCGGTCCCGACCGCCCGCTTCATCCTCCGGCCTGCAACTAAGTTGAACAATCCTTCTCCACTGGTGCTTGTGCGCGGCGGAGGCGACCTGGCCACCGGCGTTGCGGCCCGGCTGTGGCGCTGCGGGTTCAGGGTCGTGATCACCGAGATCGAGCAGCCGTTGGCGGTCCGGCGGTTGGTGGCCCTGGCCGAGGCGGTGTACTCGAATGAATTCGTGGTCGAGGACTTGCGCGCTCGGCGAGCGAGGGATGTGATTGAGGTGCAGAGTTTCCTAGCTCAAAGGCTGATACCGGTGCTGGTGGATCCGGAGGCAATCTGCAGGGTCCAGTTGCGGCCCGCCGCGCTGGTGGACGGGCGGATGCGGAAGCAACCCTCGGAGCTGGGGATCGAGTCGGCCCCGCTGGTGATCGGGCTCGGGCCAGGGTTTGTGGCGGGCGAGAACTGTCATGCGGTCGTCGAGACCAACCGCGGGCATGGGATGGGTCGGGTGATTTGGAATGGGACGAGCGAGCCGGACACTCAGCTCCCCGACTCGGTTGGCGGGCACGCCGCAACCCGGGTGCTGCGTGCCCCGGGCTCGGGCGTGTTCAGAGGAATAGCGGAGCTGGCCGATCGAGTCGGTCGAGGCGATCTGTTGGCGACGGTCGGGAGTGCGGAGCTGCGGGCGCCCTTCGAGGGGATCGTCCGCGGGCTGCTGCACGACGGGGTGGAGGTCCCGGAAGGGCTCAAGGTCGGCGACCTGGATCCGCGGGGCGATCCGGCTCTCTGCCGCCTGATCTCGGACAAGGCTCTGGCAGTGGGCGGCGGGGTGCTGGAAGCGCTGCTGACCCGGCCAGAAATCCGTCGTCAGCTGGCGGGCGGCTGAGCGGTGTTGCTCCGGGATGCACTGCGGATTGAGCCTGGCCAGAGCGTAGCCTTTACCGGAGCGGGCGGCAAAACGGCTGCCATCCGCCGCTTGGCCCGCGAGCTGACCCGGGCGCTGATTACCACGACCACCAAGCTGGGCCGTGGACAGGCCGACCTGGCTAGGCACCACTTAGTTGATCCAACCCCTGACGATCTGGCGCGAATTCCTCAACTGCTGGAGCAGAGTGGCGCAGTCCTGGTGACCGGGCTGCCGTCGGCCGACGGTGAGAAGTGGACCTCACCGGCCCCTGCAATGCTGGAGACCCTCGCCCGGATCGCCGCCGAGACCGGAGCGCCACTGCTGATCGAGGCCGACGGGGCGCAGGGCCGATCGCTCAAGGCTCCCGCCGAACACGAGCCGGTTGTGCCAGAATTCACAAACTTGGTTGTGTCGATGGCCGGATTGGACGTGCTGGGTCAGCCAATCGGCTCTGCGGCCGTCCATCGGCCCGAGCGGGTCGCCAAGTTGCTCGGCCTCGAACCCTCGCACCCGATCGGGGCGCGGGAAATCACCCGCCTGCTCTCCTCGCGGGACGGCGGACTGAAGGGGGTCCCTGCGGGGGCTCAGGTGCGGATCCTGCTGAACAAGGCCGACCCTCCCCGGCTGGCGGCCGGGCGAGAGATCGCCGGCCAACTGCTCGAGAGTGCTGGAATTCAGGCGGTCGTTCTGGGATCGTTGCAGGCAGAGGACCCGGTGATGGAGACCCACGGCCGGGTAGCGGGAATTGTGTTGGCGGCCGGCGGCTCAAGCCGACTGGGCCAGCCCAAACAATTGGTGGAGTTTCGCGGCCGGCCGGGGGTGTGGCACGCGGTGCGGGTTGGCCTCGAAGCAGGCCTGAGTCCGCTGGTGGTCGTCAGTGGTGCCGCCGGGGAGCAGATCCGGCGGGCCCTTGAGGGCCAATCGGTGATGCTGATCGACAACCCAGACTGGGAGGCGGGCCAGAGCAGCTCAGTGCGGGCTGGCTTATCTGCGGTCGAGGCCGGGATTGAAGCCGCTATTTTTCTCCTGGCCGACATGCCGATGATGGATGCGCAGCTGGTCCGTCAGGTCGTCAGCACCCATCGAACGACCCTGGCACCCTTGGTGGCTCCCCGGGTTGCCGGCCGCAGGGCCAACCCGGTACTCTTCGACCGGACGACCTTCTCGGACCTCCATCAATTGACGGGCGACCAGGGCGGCCGATCTCTTTTCGACCGCTACGCCGCGGCCTGGGTCGAGTGGAGTGAGTCGGCGATGCTCGACCTCGATACACCGGAGGACCTGCAGCGCCTCCGGGATCGCGAGTGAGCGGCCGGATCACGGAATCGCCGTGCTATAATTCGGCCCTCATGCCTTGCGGGAAGCGGAACGATGCCAATCCAATCAACCCCGGTGGCGGTTGCCCTCGGGTGGATGGCGAGCGTTCCCGCTGAGCCTCGGGAAACGAACCAATCCGCCGCC
>CAYHSI010000194.1:0-4456 GCA_964359225.1 uncultured Anaerolineaceae bacterium | reverse complement strand
ACGTTGCCCAGCATGGCACTGACGGAGGTCTGGCCAGACGTGTCGACTTCGGCCTGCCGGGTCAACCAGTCGTCCAACCTGGCCGCTTTGAGTCCCCGATTGAGGACCAGCCGGGCGATGCTCGCCACGATCCAGGCCACCAATAAGAGGGCAGCCGCGGATAGAAGCCGAGGTAAGAACTCGAGGATGCCCTCAAGCGCGGCACTGATTGGCGCCGCAGCCTCCCCAAGTTGGAGGCGCTGAAGGATGGCCACCAAAACAAAGAGCAGGATCAAGTAGTAGACGATCCGCGAAGTCCAGGAGGCGATTCGGACCGCCGAGGTCTTCTCGGTTGCGCCGAACAGGGTTGCCAACCTTCGGTCGATCCCGGTTCGGGTCAGCGCGGCCCGGGTCAGCCCACGGCCGACCAGGGCCAGCAACCAACCCCCGATCAGAACCCCCAGAGCAACCAGGATGTTGGGTAGCGCATCTCCCAAGGTAGCCAGCATGTCCTGAAAGAACTCCGTAAAGCCCTCCATATCGACCTCCTCCTCAGTTTGGGTAATTTGGGTAACGTCGCCCCTTACAACCCCGCCGGATCGCGAAAGTGTCAGCGACCCTCCCTGTATAATCCGACCCCATGGCCGCCTTTGCTGAAAGGCAAATCGCTCGAAGCGCCGGCACGGTGATGGTGGGTTTCGGCTTGTCCAGCCTCTTAGGGTTGGCAAACCGAATGCTGTACACCCGTGCGTTTGGCAGCGGCCAAGAGCTGGACGCCTTCTTCGCCGCCAACCGAGTGCCCGATATTCTCTTCAACCTGATGGCGGGCGGTGCGCTGGCTTCGGCCTTCCTGCCGACGTTCGCAGCGCTGCTTGCGCAAGGCGACCGGGCCCGCGCCTGGCGACTGGCCTCAGGTGTCGGTAATCTGCTGATCCTGGCCTTGGGCCTCGCGGCTGTACTGGTTGGACTGGCCGCTCCGTGGTTAGTCGAAAACATCCTGGGGCGCGGGTTCAACGATCCCCAGCAGATCCGGCTCACGGTCAGCTTGCTTCGGATCCAGCTGGTCGCTCCGGTCATCTTTGGGATCAGTGGATTGGTGATGGCCATCCTTAACGCCAAACAGCACTTCCTCCTTCCTGCCTTGGCGCCCACTTTTCACTGGCTCGGATGGATCCTGGGCACTTTGTTCGTGGTCCCCCGGCTCGGGATTAGTGGGTTGGCTTGGGGCGTGCTGGTTGGCGCGGTCCTTCACCTCTCGATCCAGCTACCTGGACTGCGGCGGATGCGCCCGCAGTACGCTGCAACCCTTGGGTTGAAAGATCCGACCGTCCGCATAGTGGGCCGGTTGATGGCGCCCCGACTTTTCGGGGTGGCGATCGTCCAGCTCAATTTCCTGGTCAATGTAATCCTGGCCTCTGGGATGGCAGTGGGCAGTCTCACCGGGATCACGCTCGGCTTTGCGATCATGCTGATGCCCCAGATCGTGATCGCCCAGGCCGTTGCGATCGCGGCGCTGCCGACCTTTTCAAGCCAGGCTGCGAGAGGGGAACTGGCAGAGATGCGCCGCTCGCTCGCCAGTACGCTGCGCGCGGTGATCTTCCTATCCTTGCCGGCCAGCCTCGGCCTGATCCTGCTGCGGGTTCCGCTGGTGACCCTGCTCTTCCAACGCGGGGAGTTCGATTCCAACTCGACAGAGTTGGTGGCCTGGGCGCTGCTTTGGTATTCGACCGGCTTGGTGGGCCATTCCCTGGTAGAGATCGTCTCGCGGGCCTTCTACGCACTGAAGGACACCCGCACTCCGGTAACTGTCGGCGCGGCTGCGATGGCGCTGAACGTTGTGCTCAGCATTGGTTTGTCGCGGCTCTTCCTTCGGCTTGGTTGGCCGCCTCATGGAGGATTGGCACTCGCCAATTCGATCGCGACCGGGTTGGAAGCGATCGCCCTGCTCTGGCTGGTCAGCCGTCGGCTCGAGGGAATTGAGATTGCCCGGATCCGACCCGGCATCGCCGCCAGCCTGCTGGCTACCGCTGCGATGGGCTTCGGTCTCATGTTGTGGCTGGCTGTGACCGAGGGAAGTTCGGCCTGGGTGGTGACGCTGGGCGGGGTGGGGTTGGGAGCTGCGGCCTATTGGCTGGCTTCGTTGGGGTTGAGATCGCCGGAGGCCCGCCAACTTCCGGGGTTGATTCTCGCCCGGCGCTGATTGGCCGCAGACCCGGATCGGCCGGGTGCTAATCTGAGCTGAGCTATTCGGCTTCGATTTCGAGGTCCGACTCGGAGTAACCCCCACTCTCATCCAGTGCCAGCTGGCGAAGCTTCAGCTCCGCCTGTTCGAGCAGCTGGCTGCAGTGGGCCGCCAGCGCCTGACCGCGTTCGAAGAGCGCCAGACTTTCTTCCAACGGCTGCTCCCCGCCCTCGAGTTGCTCAACCAGGGCGGCCAGTTCTTCGAAAGCCTCCTCGAAGCGCAATTGATCGACCGGTTTCTTCTTCGCCATATCGGTCAGTTACCCTCCACTCGGGCCCCAAAGCTGCCGTCGCTTACCCGCACGCCGAGGGAGTCTCCGGCTGTCACCTGCGCGATCGAGCGCACGACTTCCCCGTCCGCCAGCCGTCGAACGACTGCGTAGCCACGCGCCAATACCGTCTCGGGCCCTACCGCACTCAGGGTCTGGATCAACCCCCGCAGGGCAGCCTGGCGCAGGGCGAGCTCGTGTCGCAGGGCGGCCACTAACCGGCGGGCGAGATCGTCGCTGCGTTGACGAGCGTTGGCAATCCGGGCCTGAGGCGAACCCAACCCCAAGGCCACCCGCTGTTCAGCAAGCTGAGAGTGAAGCGCCTCACGCTGTTGCCTCCAGGCTCTCGCCAGACGTTGGCGAATCTGGATGAGCTCTGCCGCCAACTCGGCCCGGTCGGGTGTGGCGATTTCGGCCGCCGCCGAGGGAGTTGGGGCTTGCCGATCGGCGGCGAAATCGGCCAAATTCACATCGGTCTCGTGCCCGATCCCGGTCACGACTGGGGCATTTGAGTCGACGATTGCTCGTACCACCGCTTCAGTGTTGAACGCCCACAGGTCTTCCATCGAGCCGCCGCCCCGGACGAGCAAGATCACATCCGGCCTGCTATATTCGTTGACCGCCCGCAGCGCCTCCACGATTGCAGCAGGCGCGGCTTCTCCCTGGACCGGGGTTGGCGAGAGGATCAGCTCCGCCAAGGGATATCGGCGGCTCAGCACATTGGCCACGTCGCGCAGCGCGGCTCCGGTCGGGGAGCTGACCACCCCGATCCGCCTGGGCCACGTCGGCAGGGCTCGTTTGCGATCCGAATCAAAGAGCCCTTCGGCCTCCAGGGCAGCCTTCAGCCGCAGGAATTCCTGATAGAGCTCGCCCTCGCCGGCAAACCGGATCTGGTCGGAATAGAGCTGAACCTGCCCGCCGGCCTCGTAAACACTCAGATGCCCATGGGCCTCGACCGCCTCGCCGTCACGCGGCAAGCGGCGAAGCCGAGCCACCTCGGGCCGCCACATCACGCAGCGGACGGCCGCCTCCGAATCACGCACACTGAAATACAGATGGCCAGAGGCGGGATGGGAGAGATTCGCGACCTCACCTGCCAGCCACAGATCGCTCAGCCGGTAGTCACTTTCGATCACTTGGCGAATGTGGCGATTGAGTTGGCTGGGCGACCAGATCGCGGATTGCAGCCCGAAGAGCGAGAGCACGCTCATCACGCGAAGGATACCCTCCGCTGGAGGGGGTGTCAATTGAACCGCCGCAGGAAGGGAAAGGCGCAACGTTATAATCCCCAAGCCAGTCCACAGTCGACCGATGAACGAATCGTTGGAGGTCCAGGTTGGGAGTGCACTGCGGCAAAAGGGTTGGACCTTGGCCTTGGGCGAGTCGTGCACTGGAGGCCTGGTTGCTCACCGGATTACCGAAGTTGCCGGGTCATCGGAGTATTTCCTGGGCGGCGTGGTGGCCTACTCCAACCCGGTGAAACATGGCTTGCTGCAGGTGCCTGAGCAAACCCTGGAACGCCACGGCGCGGTCAGCGAAGAAACCGCCCGCCAGATGGCCCGAGGGGCGCGGGCGGTCCTGCGAGCGGATGTTGGGCTCTCGGTAACCGGAATCGCGGGCCCCGGCGGAGGAACGACCGAGAAGCCGGTGGGGCTGACCGTGCTGGCGGTCAGCACTCCGGCGGGCGAGTGGATCGAACGGCATGTGTGGACTGGGGACCGACACGCCAACAAGCAGGCTTCCGCGGAGGCTGCCCTCCGGCTGCTGTTGCGCGCGCTGAGCAAGGAACCCTGAGCCGGCCGCCGGCCGGAAGATCTCGCCCCGGGTCGGAGATCGAAACAGGATTGCTACGCCGTTAATGAAACCGGGCGGGGAGTTCCCCGCCCGGCACTGATCTCAAATTCACTCGACTCAGCTCAAGTAGTCCCGCAACTGCCGACTGCGGCGCGGGTGCCGCAGGCGGCGGA
>CAYHSI010000193.1:0-4483 GCA_964359225.1 uncultured Anaerolineaceae bacterium | reverse complement strand
CCTTGCGGCCCGAATGCGGCCGCGCAGCCTAGCCGAGTTTGTCGGCCAGGATCCGATCATCGGGGAGGGCCGATTGCTGCGGCGGGCCATCGAGGCTGACCGGCTCTTCTCCTCGATCATCTTGTGGGGTCCTCCCGGTTCTGGCAAGACCACCCTGGCGATGATTATCGCCAACACCACCCGCTCACACTTCGAGACCATCTCGGCGGTTCTCGCCGGCAAGGCCGAGCTTCGCCAGGTCATTGCTCAAGCCCAGGAACGCCGAAAACTAAACCAGCTGCGCACGATTCTATTTGTCGATGAGGTGCACCGTTGGAACAAGGCCCAGCAAGACGCCTTGCTCCCCCATGTCGAACTGGGCACGGTCACCTTGATTGGCGCCACCACCGAGAACCCTTACTTCGAGGTCATTGGGGCCCTGGTCTCCCGCTCCCGAATATTCCAGCTGCGCCCGCTGCTCGACCAGGACGTCGAAGCGATCCTGAAAGCCGCCCTGCAAGATCCGCAGCGCGGCTACGGCTCCCGGTCGATTCAGCTCGAACCCGACGCGTTGGCCCACCTGGTTCGGGTGGCCGGCGGCGATGCCCGCAACGCGCTGAACGCACTCGAACTGGCGGTTGAATCCTCCCAGGCCGACAGCGACGAAATGGCTCGGATCACACTTCAAGTTGCACAGGAATCGATCCAGCGACGGGCCGTGCTCTATGACAAGGATGGCGATGTCCACTACGATACGATCTCAGCCTTCATCAAGTCGGTGCGCGGCTCCGATCCGGATGCTGCCCTCTACTGGCTGGCCAAGATGCTCTATGCCGGGGAGGATCCGCGTTTTATCCTGCGCCGGCTGCTGATCTTGGCGTCAGAGGACATCGGGTTGGCGGATCCGATCGGCCTGCTGGTCGCCTCCGCCGCGATGCAGTCTTTTGAATTCGTCGGGCTGCCTGAGGGGGTGTATCCCCTGGTGGAGGCGACCCTGTACCTCGCCAACGCTCCGAAATCCAACACCGCCGGAGCGTATTTCAAGGCCTACAGCTTGATCGAGCAAGAAGGGGTGATCGAAGTGCCGGACCATCTCAAAGACCCGAATCGGGATGCGGCCGCCCTCGGGCACGGGGCCGACTACAGTTATCCGCATGACCACCCGGGTCACTTCGTCGAGCAAGGGTATCTGCCGCAGTCGCTGTTGGGTACTTACTTTTACCGTCCCTCCGACCAGGGCTACGAAGTCGAGGTCGCTGGGCGGCTGGAGCGCTGGCGACTGGCTCAGCGCCGGGCATTGGCGATTGAGCAGACCCGTGAACTGCCTGACCTCGAGCAGCCCGCAATCGAGGCCATCAAGCGCCAACACGGCCGCACCCGCGTTTCCGAATCATCCTAACTTCGCATGACGGCAATCTACCTGATCCGTCATGGGCAGAACGACTTTGTCCGGAAAGGCAAGCTGCCCGGATGGCTGCCGGGCATCCACCTCAATGAAACCGGCCGGCTGCAAGCCGAGCGGCTGGCGGAGTCCTTCCGGGACGTCCAGCTCGAAGCCGTCTACTCCAGCCCACTGGAGCGTGCCCTAGAGACGGCCGCAGCCCTCGCGGAAGCACAAGGGCTTGAGCTCGTAATCCGCGAACCGCTTGGAGAGGTCCGGATCGGAACTTGGGAAGGGCTCAGCCTGCGGGCTGCCCGCCGCCGCAAGCTTTGGCCAATCATCCGCTTCGCGCCCTCGCTGGCGCGTTTCCCGCAAGGTGAGTCCTTTGTCGAGGCCCAGGCGCGGGTGGTGGGCGAGTTGGAGTCCTTGCGCGCAGCACACAAGGGAGCAATTGCCTGTGTTTCGCACGCCGATCCAATCAAGCTGGCCGTCGCCCACTACCTGGGGTTGCCGCTCGATCAGTTTCAGCGGCTTACCATCGAACCCGCCTCGGTCAGCCTGCTGGACGTGGAGCACAACTCTGCCCGGCTCATCCGGCTCAACGACACGCACGCAGCAGGGCCCGCGCCAACCGGGTGATATACTTCCACCTGCGTCCCCGACCTTCCCCTTCTGCATCAGACATTAATGGAACTGGACCTCAACCCAGTCAGCCGCATCACCACTGGAGCTATTGGGCCAGCTGGGAAACGAGTTTTCTACCTGCAGGCTCGTAAAGACGATCAACTGGTCACTCTGATCGTCGAGAAACAGCAGATTCAAACGCTGGCCATTGGCCTGGAACGGTTCCTCGGCGATCTGGCGCAGCGCAACCCCGCCCTGCCCGATCCCTCGGGAGATTACCAACAGGAGGAGATGGGTTTGGAGGAACCGATCGAGCCGAAGTTTCGGGTCGGTCAGCTTGGTTTGGGCTATGACGAGTCCAGCGACCGGGTGGTGCTCGTGGCCCGCGAGCTTCAGGACGAAACTCAAGAATCGGAAGTGATCCGTTTCTGGTGCAGCCGCTCGCAGCTGCGGGCCATGTGCCAGTGGGGACTGGAAGTCGCCGGCCAGGGGCGGCCGATCTGCGGCAACTGCGGTGAACCGAAGGACCCCGAGGGACATTTCTGCCCAAAGAGCAACGGCCACAAGCTCTGAGAACTCCGACTCGCTTGCATGGAGATCGACCTCCCACTTGAAGCGGTTCTTGATACTCTCTCCACAGGCGAGATCGGCGTCTCGGGCCAATTCGTCTGGGGATCCAACCACACCTTCCTGGTCGAAGTCAGCTCAGCCCATGCCCGGTTGCAGGCGGTCTACAAGCCGGCAGAAGGGGAACAACCGCTCTGGGATTTTCCGCCCAAGTCGCTGGCCCGCCGAGAAGTGGCGGCCTACCTGATCAGCGAGGCGCTTGGCTGGGAACTGGTGCCCGCAACCGTCCTGCGCGCAGATGGTCCAGGCGGTGGCGGATCCCTGCAACTCTTCCTGCCTGCCGATCCGGAACGCCACTACTTCACATTTGAGCCTGCAGAAAAGCAGCGCCTGCGGCCGGCCGCACTGCTGGATCTCTTGATCAACAACGCCGATCGCAAGGCCGGTCACGTGATTCTCTCCCCCGATGGACATGTCTGGCTGATCGATCATGGAGTGTGCTTTCACGAAGAGGACAAGCTGCGAACCGTTATCTGGGACTTTGCGGGCGAACCTATCCCGGCGGCTCTGCTCGCGGCCATTGAGCAGTTGCGGGCAGGGCTCGATGAGGGCCGGGGACTGCAGACTCAGCTGGCCCCACTGCTGAGCCCAGCCGAGATTCGGGCTCTCAGGGATCGATCCGATCTGCTGTTGGCGGAGCGCCGCTTCCCTCATCCGGGTCCGGGCCGCCCGTTTCCGTGGCCATTGATCTAACCCGGCTCAAGTTCGATGCGAACGGTGCCACTGCTCCTGATTGGGTTCGGAAACGTCGGCCAGGCGGTGGCCGAGCTGCTATTGGCCAAAGATGCCGAGATCCGGTCGGTCCACGGGCTCGCCTTGCAGGTGGTCGGAATTGGAACTGGCAGCCATGGGGCCGCCCTGGATCCGGAGGGATTGGACCTCGGCCGGGCCCTCGAGCTGATCCGCAGCGGCGGTGATCTCCATCAGCTTTCGCGCCGCCCGCCGCCCTCCGACCTTCACCAGCTGCTGCAAGCCGTCCAGGCCGAGGCGGTGCTCGAGTCGATTCCGGTTAACTACGAGTCTGGCCAGCCGGCGATCGGCTATCTGACCCGCGCGCTGGAACGCGGAATGCACGCGATCACCGCCAACAAAGGTCCGGTGGTCCACGCGTTCGCTCCGCTTACTGCGCTCGCCGCCAGGCACGGCAGGCATTTTCGATTTGAGGCGGCAGTGATGGACGGGGCGCCGTTGTTTTCGCTCTGGCGAGAGTGTTTGCCGGCCGCCCGACTCGAGTCGTTTCGAGGCATCTTGAATTCGACTACCAACGTGATCTTGAGCTTGATGGAGCAGGGCAATAGCTTCGAAGCCGCCTTGGCCGAGGCTCAACGGATCGGAATCGCAGAGAGCGATCCATCGGGCGACGTCGAGGGCTGGGATGCGGCGATCAAAGTGGCGATCCTGGTCACGGTCCTCATGGGCGTCCCCATCGGCCTCGGGCAGGTTCAGCGCCGCGGGATTGAGGGGCTGCCCGAGGTGGAAATCCGACAGGCGTCGCAGGCCGGCCGCCGCTGGAAGCTAGTGTGCAGCGCCAAACGGATCGGCGAGCGGGTCGAGGCCCGGGTCGGACCGCAACAGCTGGATCCCGGCGACCCGCTCTTCCATGTGATGGGCACCTCGGCCGCAGTGACCTTTGTGACCGACGTACTCGGAGAGCTCACGATCCGTGAAAGCGCTCCTGGCCCGCGCACTACCGCTTACGGTATGCTGGCAGACCTGCTCGATTGCGTGCTTCCTGCCGGCACAGCCACACCAAGTCCTAACTTGACCGCGGCATGAGCCACATCCAAGCCGTATTCTGGGATCTGGGCGGAGTGATTATCCGCACCGAGGACCGCACCCGGCGGGCGGCTTGGGAAGCACACCTGGGGCTGC
>CAYHSI010000192.1:0-4554 GCA_964359225.1 uncultured Anaerolineaceae bacterium | reverse complement strand
AAGATTCTAGTATGAAAGCATACTCGAAGGATAGTGCTTGTGAGGGGGGTACCTCGGACGTATAATCCGGCCCCTTTCGATGCCCATCCTCGATGAGCGGAGCCTGGAGTTCCTGAGCCATAGTCCAGAGCAAACGGAACGCCTGGGAGTTCGCTTGGGGGAACTGGCCAGACCGGGGGATGTGTTCTGCCTGGCCGGCGACCTGGGGGCAGGCAAGACGACCCTGGCTAAGGGGATCGCCCGCGGCTGGGGCGCGTTAGACCAGGTCACCAGTCCCAGTTTCGTCCTGATCAACGAATACCGCCGGGCCGACTCGCACCGTCTCATACATTTGGATGCTTTTCGGCTTGAGAGCCGAGCCGAAGCCGCGGCCCTGGGCCTCTCGGATTTGTTCGATGGGGTAGGGCCGGTGTTGGTGGAGTGGCCAGAGCGGGTGCAGGAGCTGCTCCCGGCCGAGCGGCTCTGGATCAGCATGCACTGGGTCGATGAAATGCGCCGCAACTTCCGCTTCGAAGCCCACGGGCTGCATTACGAGAGACTGCTGCGGCGGTTCCGCCAGGCAGCCTTCGGAGGCTGACGATGCTGCTGGCAATTGATACGGCTTCCCGCATGCTCGGAGTTGCGCTGCATGACGGCGGGCGGGTACTCAGTGAAAGCACCTGGTACGGGCCCGGACATCACACCACCGAGCTGGCACCGGAGGTGGCGTTGGCACTGAGCCGGGCGGCTATAGAAGCCTCGGAGTTGACTGCAGTCGCGGTCGCGCTGGGTCCCGGATCGTACACCGGACTGCGGATCGGCCTGGCGCTAGCCAAGGGTCTCAGCCTCTCCCACAATCTGCAGGTAGTCGGCATCCCGACTCTCGACATCCTTGCCAGCCCCCAGCCCCCGCGGGAGGGACCGATGCTGGCGGTGATGCAGGCGGGCCGCGGCCGAGTGGCGGGGGTGTGGTACAAATGGAGTCGCAAGGGTTGGTCCGCTCGAAAAGGCGCGCTCAACCTCCGGTGGGAAGAGATCCTGGCTGAGCTGAAGCAGGCCACCTACATCTGCGGAGAGCTCGATCTGGAGAGCCGCGAGACTCTTCGCAAATCGGAGTTTGTCGAGCTGGCCCCGCCTGCACTCTGTGTCCGCCGCCCAAGCGTCCTCGCAGAATTGGCCTTGGAGAAAGTTGGGCAAGGGAAGCCCGAGGATCCGGCCAGGCTCGCTCCGATTTATCTCGACAACAGCTCAGCGTGATCGCAATTCCTGCGCAGGTCCACATCCGGGAGATGACCCTGCAGGACCTGCCAGAGGTTCTCGAGATCGACCGAGCCTCATTCCCGGTCCCCTGGCCGGAGCGCAGTTACCGGTTTGAGCTCATCGAAAACCCGGCCGCCAGGCTCTTCGTTGCGGAAAAGTCGGATGAGCCCGAAGGCCAGGTGGTCGGATTCATTGGATATTGGCTGATCACCGACGAAGTTCACATCAGTACCTTCGCGATTCATCCGGACTACCGGATGCAGGGGATCGGCGAGCTGATGTTGGTGCGCGCCCTGCGGACCGCTCGGACCCGAGGTGCAAGTGTGGCGACTCTGGAGGTGAGGATTTCCAATTGGCCGGCGATTCATCTCTATGAGAAGCTGGGCTTCGAGCAGGTGGGCAAGCGGGCGGGCTACTATCGAGACAACGGGGAAGACGCCCTCTTGATGACGCTGCACGGGCTCAGTGAAGGAGGGGAACAGTGAATCCGGAGCAGGAGCTCAAGTCGGTCGCCGACCAGGTCATGGTGTGCACCGATTGCAAGCTGCACGCCTCGCGCAAACTTGCGGTGCCCGGCGAGGGACCGGCGAAGGCCGAACTGATGTTTATCGGAGAGGGGCCTGGTTTTCACGAGAACGAGCAGGGCCGGCCGTTTGTCGGCGCGGCGGGCAGCTTCCTGGAGGAGCTGCTGGCCTCGATCGGAATGAAGCGGGATCAGGTCTATATCACGAACATCGTCAAGTGCCGGCCGCCGGGCAACCGCGATCCTCAACCCCAAGAGATCGAAGCCTGTTCCGGTTACCTGGAACGACAAATTCGGAGCATCAATCCGAAAGTCGTTGTCACTCTTGGCCGATTCTCGATGGCGCGCTTCATCCCCAACGCCCGCATATCCGCCATCCATGGCCGGGCGCAGCGGATCGGCGGCCGGACGGTAGTCGCCATGTACCATCCGGCGGCCGCACTCCACCAGCCATCGCTGCGTCGGACGATCGAGCAAGACTTCGCCCGCCTGCCGGCCCTGATCGCCAAGGCCGGCCACCCCGCGCCCACCGAGCAAGCTCCGCCGGCAAACATCGAGCAATTGAGCCTGTTCTAATGGTCCGCCAGGCTGAAGATGGGCTCCCGCCTGCAGCGAAAGAGTTGCTGCAGAAGTTCGCCACCCGGCGCGCCACGATCGGCGTAGTCGGCCTAGGCTATGTCGGCCTGCCGCTGGCGGTCCTCCTGGCGGAGGCCGGGTACCGGGTTTTGGGGGTGGACCGCGATCCGCAGAAGGTCAGCCGGATCAATGAGGGGAACAGCTACGTGATGGATGTGCCGGCGAGCGCGGTCGCGGCCGTGGTGCAGGGGGGCAAGCTTTCTGCCACCAGCTCCTATGCCGATCTGGCTGCGGCCGATGGAGTGAGCATCTGCGTTCCGACTCCGTTACGGAAGACTGGCGATCCCGACCTCTCCTATATCCTCGACGCGGCCAGCGCGCTTCAGCCGGCGCTGCACTCGCCGATGGCGATCATCCTTGAATCGACCACCTATCCGGGAACGACCCGGGAGTTGTTGCTACCGGAGCTGGAGAACTCAGGGCTGAAAGTCGGGGAGGATTTGTTCCTGGCCTTTTCTCCCGAGCGGCTCGACCCGGCGCGCACCGACTGGACCACTCGCAACACCCCCAAGGTCATTGGCGGGATCACACCCGCCTGCACCGCAGTGGCCGGCGCCATGTACGAGCAGGCGATCGAGTCGATCGTGCGGGTCTCTTCGGCCGAGGTCGCCGAGATGACCAAGCTGCTGGAGAACACTTTCCGGGCCGTCAACATCGCCATGGTCAACGAGATGGCACTGATATGTGAGCGGCTGGGGCTGGACGTCTGGGAGGTGATCGAGGCGGCCGCTACCAAGCCCTTCGGATTCATGAAGTTCACCCCCGGGCCGGGGCTGGGTGGACACTGCATCCCGATTGATCCGCTCTATCTCTCCTGGAAGCTGAAGAGCATGAAATACACTGCCCGTTTCATCGAGCTGGCCAGCGAAATTAACACCGGCATGCCGCGCTACGTTGTGCAGCGGGTACAGGACGCGCTCAATGAGCGCGGCCGGGCGCTGCGCGGCTCTCGAGTGCTGGTGCTCGGGGTCGCCTTCAAAGCCGACGTGTCCGATACACGCGAGTCCCCGGCCCTGGACGTGATTGGACTGCTCAAGGAAAAGGGTGCCGAAGTCAGCTACTACGATCCACATGTCCCCGAGGTGCAGGACGAGGGCTGGGGACTTCAATCGGTTGCCGATCCGCTCCAGGCGGCAAAGGGCACGGATTGTGTGGTGATCGTCACCGATCACAGCGGGGTGGACTATCTCGCCATCGCGCAAGCCGCGGCGCTGGTGTTCGATGCGCGCAACACCCTGGCCGGGGTGAACATCGGGGAGGGTAGGATCATCCGGCTGTGAACCCGTCTCATGCCAGCGGGAACCGGACGCGTGGCAGCTGATGGGGCATTACCTGGTCACCGGCGCGGCCGGGTTCATTGGAGCGCGGGTGGCGGAGCTGCTGATCGAAGCGGGCCATCAGGTCCGCGGGCTGGACGATCTCAACCCCTCCTATGACCCCCGGCTGAAAGACTACCGGCTCGCTCGTCTGCGGAAGCTCCCTGGCTTCGAATTCTCCCAAGTCGATATCAGCGACCGACCTTCGCTCACTCAGGCATGGGGTGAGCAGGTCTTCGAAGCGGTGTTAAACATCGCTGCCCGAGCCGGAGTTCGGGCCAGCGTGCGCAGTCCATGGGAATATGCCCAGACCAACGTACTCGGGCTGATCAACATCCTGGAACTGTGCACGCAGCGGGGGGTCGCCAAATTCGTCCAGGCTTCGACCTCCAGCCTGTATGGGGCAACCACACCGCGTCCATTTCAGGAGGATGCCCCGATCGGTCGGCCGCTTTCGCCGTACGCCGCGACGAAAGGGGGTGCCGAGCTGCTGACCCATGCCTACCATCACCTGCACGGGTTGGACGTCAGTGTGCTGCGATACTTCACCGTGTATGGCCCTGCCGGACGACCCGACATGAGCATCTACCGTTTTATCCAGTGGATCGCCGAGGACCGGCCGCTCCGGCTGCATGGTGACGGTCAGCAGGAGCGTGACTTTACCTATGTTGACGACATCGCCCGCGGGACGATCGCCGCACTGCGGCCGCTTGGATACGAGGTGATCAATCTGGGAGGCGACCGACCCTTGAAACTGATGGAGGCGATCCATCGGACGGAGGAGCTGCTGGGCAAGCAGGCTCGGTTGGCCCCGCATCCCCCGGAGGCCGCGGATGTGCC